>CAZLLK010000020.1:0-43124 GCA_964560435.1 uncultured Oscillospiraceae bacterium | reverse complement strand
TCCGTTGCAGCGCTTGTCTACAACAAAAAGTTGGGAGATTGGCGTACGCATGACGGTGTTGATATAGCGGCGCCGCTCGGAACGCAGGTGCTTGCGGTTTCTGCGGGTCAGATTGAAAGTGTTAAGACGGATGATATGGGCGGCATGACCGTTGTTATCCAGCACGCCGGCGGTCTGCGCAGTGTTTATTCAAATCTTGCGGATGTACCCACGGTTTATGAGGGCGACAACGTTAACACAGGTGAGGTTATCGGAGCTGTCGGCGTAACTGCACCCGGCGAGACAAAGGATAATCCCCATCTTTGCTTGAAAATGACATTGGACGGACAGAGCGTCAATCCTTCTGACTATCTTCCTGCCAGATAGGCAATATCATTTTGTAATAAGGGCTTCTCAAATTTTGAGAAGCCCTTATTCTAATAAGCAGTTATATTGATGGTCAAGATTTGTAAAAAATATTCTGCAAATTTTCCGATAAAATGTTATAATGAGAAGGACTAGATTAAAACCCATAAATACTTTTATGTGGTTAAAAAAAGGATGAATACATATGAAGCTTAAGGAACGCTTTTTAAATTACGTGAAAATTGATACCCAATCCAGCGAAGAAATTGATACTATTCCAAGCACGGAAAACCAGTGGGAGCTTGCGCGCCTACTTGAGAAGGAGCTTCTGGCTCTAGGTGCCGAAAACGTCCGTGTGAGTGAATATGGATATGTTATGGCATCTTTGCCTTCAAATATGGGTGAGAAAAAGGTACCAGCGCTGGGGTTTGTCGCGCATATGGATACCTCTCCCGACTCATCGGGCGAGAACATCAAGCCACGCCTAATTGAAAACTACGACGGCGGTGTTGTTATTCTGAATGAAGAGAAAAACATAGTCCTTGACCCTAGTGAATTCGAGAGCCTGAAAACACACATAGGCGAAACGCTTATCGTGACGGACGGCATGACGCTTCTGGGTGCGGATGACAAGGCTGGTATTGCTGAGATAATGACACTTGTTGAGCATCTGCGCGATCATCCCGAAATTCCACACGGCAAAATCTGCATCGGCTTTACACCTGACGAGGAAATTGGAAACGGTGCTGAGAAATTTGATGTCGCCGATTTTGGCGCGGATTTCGCATACACTGTGGACGGAGGAGATTTGGGCGAAATCGAATTTGAGAACTTTAACGGTGCGAATGCCGGAGTGTTCGTGCAAGGCAAGAGCATACATCCCGGAAGTGCAAAGAACAAGATGATAAACGCTTCTTTGGTTGCTGCCGAATTTGCCGTCATGCTTCCGCAGTTTGAAACACCTTCACACACAGAAGGGTATGAGGGCTTTTACCACCTGCACCGTATGTTTGGCTCGGTCGAGGAAGCTGAGCTTCAGTATATTATCCGTGACCATGGCAAGGAAAAGTTTGAAAACAGAAAGCAATTTGTGCACACGGTAGGGGAATACCTGAACAAAAAATATGGCGAAAATGTTGTAAAGGTTGTAACCGAGGACAGATATTTCAATATGCGCGAGCAGATTTTGCCGCATATGCAGCTGATAGAGCTTGCTGAAAAGTCAATGAAGGCAGAGGGAATTGAGCCGTTGATTGTTCCGATACGCGGCGGTACAGATGGCGCACGGCTTTCTTTTATGGGGCTGCCGTGTCCCAATCTTTGTACAGGCGGACACAATTTCCACGGGCCGTTTGAATATTGCTCCGTTGACTCGATGGAAAAGGTTGCAGCGTTTCTTATCCGCTTAGTTCCGATGTTTGCACTTGAAATGACCGAATAGACTTATTTTGCCGTTGCACTTAACCGAAAGAACAGGGGTCACTATGGAAAAATTAAAAAGAATAGCGGCAATTCATGACATTTCGGGCGTTGGGAAATGCTCGCTTACCGTTGCATTACCGGTTATTTCGGCAAGCGGCGTGGAATGTGCCTGTATGCCGACAGCACTGCTATCCACTCATACCGGCGGTTTTAGCAACTTCACCTTCAGGGATTTGTCCGATGAAATGTTGCCGATTGCTCGGCATTGGAAGGCGGAGGGGATAGCGTTTGACGGGATTTACTCGGGCTATCTTGCTTCTGCGGAACAGGCCGAAATGCTTGAGGAAATAATCGGGGTTTTATCCGGAGAGACAACGAAAGTCATCGTTGACCCTGTTATGGCGGACAATGGAAAGTATTACAGCAATCTTGGCCCAGATATGTGCCATGCTTTCCGCAGATTGTGCGGAAGAGCGCATATTATAACCCCAAACATCACCGAGGCTGCTCTCTTGACCGATTTGCCGTACAGGGAGGGACCTCATGAGCGCGAATACATCGACTCTTTGGTGGCAGGGCTGTCAAAGCTTTGCTCGGGGATAGTCGCAATTACAGGCGTACGTCCGGACAAAGAGAACGTCGGCGTATATGCCATAAACACGCAGACTGGGGAAACCTGCCTTGTGGTTAGTCCGGCAAGAGAAGGGATTTTCTGCGGCACGGGAGATATATTCGCGTCATCGTTTTCATCACTCATGCTTCGCGGCGCAAGCCTTAAAAATGCCGTTGAAACCGCTATTTCGCTTGTAAGCGAAAGTATTGGGCGTACAGTCGAGCGCGGAGGCCCGCGCCGAAACGGCGTTGACTTCGAAAGCGCTCTGCCAGGATATATCAAAAGAGTATCTGAATTATTCGGAGGATAAAGCAGGGCAGTCAAACTGCTCTTAGCTAGTCGAAAAAGATCAGCGAAAGCTGGGCTTTTTTGCATCGATATGGCAAATTAGACATGGGTGAGTGAGATGCTAAAGCGGCACAGGAAATTTTCCTGTGCCGCTTATAAATTACTTATATTCTGTGTTTTTGTTATGCAATAACCTATTAAGCTTAATTCTTAAAAAATTAGAGCCTCTTGCTTGCGAGGAAGAACAGCGCGATAGTTCCGGGGCCTGAATGAGTTCCTATTACGGGGCCGATGGGGTTTATGTACACAGTCTGTACGCCAAAGCGTTCGCGGACAAGCTTTTCAACATATTTCGCGTCTTCAATAGCGTCGCCGTGGCTGATGAAAACTGTTTGCTCGGCGGGACTAATTGCGGTTTGCTCCATGTGGGAAACAAGTTCTTCAAGGCTTTTTCGACGTCCACGGACTTTGTCGACGGGAATAAGATGACCCTCGTCGTCGACGTGAAGGACGGGCTTTATGTTCAGCATAGTACCTACTAATGCAGCAGCTCCGGAAACACGGCCTCCGCGCTTGAGATGATTAAGGTCATCAACCGTGAACCAATGAGCAAGGTGAAGCTTGTTTTCCTCGACCCATGCGGCAACTTCGTCTATATTCATGCCTTGCTTTTTGCGTGTTGCTGCGTGGTAGACAATGAGCCCTTCGCCCATTGAAGCTGCAAGAGTGTCTATTATTACGATTTTTCTGTCTGGAAACTCTTCATTAAGCTCCATAACCGCGAGGCGGACGGAGTTGAAAGTGCTGGAAAGCCCCGATGAAAAACCGAGATATAAAATGTCTAGTCCGTCTTGCAGATAAGGTCTTACCTCGCTCTTAAAAACCTCGGAGTTAATTTGCGTTGTTGTTGAGGTTTTGCCAGCGCGAAGCAGGTCGTAAAAATCGTGAGAGGAGAGCGCTCTCTCGTCAGGGGTGTTTAGATAATCTTTTCCATCAACCGTATAAAGCATGGGAATAACATGAAGCTCAAGCTCTTCCACCAACTGAACAGGTAAATCTGAAGTTGAATCCGTGATAATTTTGAAGTTCGACATAGCAACTATCTCCTTATTCTGTTGTTTTAGGATATATGTGTTTTGTCAAGCTGTTAGAAGCTTATGACTTAGCTTTTCCTCCGAGCTTGAATACATCGGAGGCCTTACCAATGACAACAAGGTGGTCGGCAGCCTTGAAAACATAGTCGGCACCTAATGTAACCTGAAGAGAATTGTCACGCTTGACCGCGATAATGTTGATGTTATATTTATTGCGTACATCGACATCTGAGACAGATTTGTTGACCCATTTTGAGCAGCAGGGAATCTCGTAAATGGAATACTCAGAAGTAAGCTGAATATAGTCAAAAATGTTGTCTGCATTATAGCGGATGGCGAGTTTGTCGGCAATATCGCGCTCGGGGTAAATAACCTCGTCCGCTCCAAGTTTGGCGAGAAGCGATGCCTGAATGGCGGTGCGTGCCTTTGAAACCACGTGAGCCGCGCCATGCTCCTTAAGCATTGAGGTAATCTCAAGCGAAGCCTGGAAATCCTCACCGATTGTTACAAAGCAAATGTCGAAGTTGTTAATTCCAAGGGAACTCAAAACTGCCTCGTTGCAACAGTCGCCGATATGAGCATCGGTGAACTCATGCGCAATTTCGTCAATTAATTCGGCATCACGGTCAACTATCATAACATCGTTGCCAAGCTCCTGCATACGCTCTGCAAAATGACGGCCAAAACGGCCCATTCCTATAACTAAAATTGATTTCATTTCGTATTACTCCTCAACCGATAAGAATTTGAACTGTGGGTCTGGTTATTTTAATATTTCTACGCCTTTCGGCAAGAACAAGCATTAGTGTTAAGCCACCGACTCTGCCGGTGAACATCAACAATATTAGAATTAGCTTGGATGTCGCGCAGAGAGTGGGCGTGATGCCAAGAGAAAGTCCGACAGTGCCGATAGCGGAAACGGTTTCAAACAAAACTTGGGTAAAAGTGTAAGGCTCTATTGCGCATATTATCATTACTGCGGTAAAAACACAGGCAACATAAACGGTCAAAATTGAGCTTGCCTGAACAATTGTGTTATCGTCAAGCTTGCGTTTGAAAACCGTAACACTTCCATATCTTCTTGAGGCAGCAATAGCACTGAGAATAAGAACCGCAAAGGTTGTAGTTTTAATACCGCCGGCTGTCGAACCTGGGCTACCGCCGATGAACATAAGAACGGTCGTCAGCACTTTTCCGGATTCCGAAAGCTTTGTTAAATCAACGGTGTTAAAGCCCGCGGTTCTCGGCGTAACGGACTGGAACATAGACGCGAGCACCTTTTGCCAGAAAGTGAAGCCTTGAAACGCATGGTTGTATTCCAATATGAAAAACAAAATTGTACCTGAGGCTAGCAGAAAAGCCGTAGTTCCAAGAGCGATTTTAGAATGAATTTCATATTTTTTGATATTAAATTTATGTTTTGCAATATCGCCCCAAACGACAAAGCCTATACCGCCGGAAATAATCAAAAACATTATAGTGAGATTTACAGCGGGATTAAATTGAAGCCAATCCGTGGTTAGCGAGGAAAACTGCGAGTATTTGCCCATAAGGTCAATGCCCGCGTTACAG
The DNA here is from genome assembly GCA_964560435.1 of uncultured Oscillospiraceae bacterium. Classification (GTDB taxonomy): domain Bacteria; phylum Bacillota; class Clostridia; order Oscillospirales; family Oscillospiraceae; genus UBA2658. The sequence continues at coordinate 37,790 of CAZLLK010000020.1, read as the reverse complement.
AACGCTGAAACGGAGTGGAAAACTGCGTTCCACAATCCAACAGAAAAGCCCATTCTGGGAATAAAGACAAATGCAAGTATTACAACTCCTAAGCCCTCAACCAAGGCTGTACCGATGAAGATGCGTTTCAGCAGCTTAGCGATGCCGCTAATTTGGAGTGAGCCCGCAGACTGCATCAAAAGCCGTCTTTCACCAAGGGATATTCGTCTTTTTAGTGCAAGGGCGATTAAGGCGATGCAAGTCATGACGCCAAGACCGCCGATTTGAATGAGGGTGAGGATAATGACTTGACCGAAAACGTTCCAATGAGTGTAGGTATCAAATGCGACAAGCCCCGTAACGCAGCTTGCGGTAGTAGCCGTAAAGAGTGCGTCGATGAATGCGGTCCATTCGTGAGTTCGTGATGAGATGGGGAGGCATAGAATAAATGCACCCGTTAGAATTAAACAGAAAAAGCTCAATACAATCATCTGAGTGTAAGTGAGCTTGTGGCGGATAAAAGACATTTCCATTACTTACCTTTCAAAGTATGACAACAGTCATGAATAGCGAATTCAAGCGCTTTATTTTGTGTTCATAGATAAACCGGAAGAATAGAAAATTTCTTTGCCAATTTATGAATGCAAGTATAGCACAGAGTTTACAAATTATCCATAATATTTTCTCAAAATGATAATTATTGTACTAATAATTATTTTATGTGTATACAGGGATACATATTTGTACAAAGTGAGCAGTATTGTCGAAGGGACAATTAAACGGAGGAATATTATGAACACGGAAATAGTATATGTTGAGGTTATCACAATAATCAGCTACCTTATTGCGCAGGGAGTTAAAGCAACGTCGCTTGACAACAAATGGATACCTGTAATTTGCGGAATCAGCGGTGCAATCATGGGCTTCATAGGGCTGCAGGTAATGCCAGGTTTTCCCGCAAACGACCCATTGACGGCAATTGCTGTGGGTGTCGTTTCGGGGCTTGCTGCAACCGGCTCGCACCAAATCGCAAAGCAGCTTTCGGTAAAAGAAAATGAAAATAATTAGCAATAATTATAAATGGGCGTTTGCGCTGACGCCCCGTACTGTTACGACGCATCTCATTTTGCACCACGCGGCCGCTTCGAAGGCCACCGTGGACGGAATTCACGCCTATCATCTTTCCAAGGGCTGGGCAGGAATCGCTTACCATTATTTCGTCTCAAAAAGCGGAGCGGTATACTGTGGAAGACCTGAGAATATGCACGGAGGTCATACGACGAACTGGAATTACTGCTCAATCGGCATATGCTTTGAAGGAGATTTTGAAACGGTGCAAATGCCCGAAGCTCAAATCGCGGCGGGCAAAGAGCTTGTTGCCGACATCGTCGGACGTTACCCTTCAATCGTCGTTGGAAGACATTCGGAGTTTGGCCAAACAGCGTGCCCGGGAAAGAATTTTCCGTTTGATGAAATCTTAAATGGAAAAGATTCCGAACCCAAAAATGATGCGGAACTGACAGACGAGCCTTCCACTTGGGCAGAGAACTCGTGTGCTTGGGCTATTGAAAAGGGTCTTGTTCAAGGCGGAGGGAACGATGGCTTTCGGTGGCACGAAGGCGTTACCAGAGAGGAACTGGCGGTAATACTGGAAAGAGCCTCAAAGCTTGTTGGGATTCAATAACTACATAACTTACTAATCTGTCGGCAAAGGATGGCACTAAGAATATGTCCCTTCCAAGCCTTTGCCGATGAGATGAAACGCCATAGATACTTCTATGGCGTTTTTTTTGTCAACGCTTCATAAGAAATACCGAAAACACAAAATTGTATATTTTATCTTTTTATCAGTAACAGCAAATAAACTTAAGGCATAATATAAGGCAAAAGACAAAAAAGAGGAAAAAACTCATGCTTTCGAAAATTAATCTTTAGCCTGCTCATCGCACAGAGAGGCGAGAAGTGAAAGTATGTGCGGAGAAAGGAATGAGAAAAATGTGTGGAAATAATGGGTGTCTATGGGTGGTTGTAATCATCGTCCTCATTTGCTGCTGTTGCGGCGGAATGGGTAATGACGACTGCTAACTTAGCAAAAGCTTACGTAGCTTAAAAAAGCATCCAAACCGGCAGTCCAACTAAAAATGACTATCCTGCAACTTTAGCAGCGAATGGTTTAGTCAAAAAACCATAATCTTGCTGTACATAAAAAATGACGCCATAGACAGCATCTATGGCGTTTATTTATTTTGGTTTTCTGAGGAGTGACAGGGGAGTGCACGCCTTTGGGAGCCTTATGTGAAGCTCCATCATTGCGTGCGGAGCTGAATCAATATTTTCCCCGCGCTTGTCTTTAATCTCTTCAACTGTGAAAGAAATCGGCTCATCAGTATTTGTCAAAAGCTCAACCGTGTCTCCCGCGGAGAACTTGTTTCGCTGCGAAAGCACGGCGTTTCCTTCGTCGTCGCAGCTTTCTACAATCGCACATACGTCAGCGGTTGCAAAATAAATGGTGTCGTTAATTGAGTAGTACTGACCGGGGTCACCAAAATAAAAGCCTGTCGAGTAGTTTCGGTGGCTGACTTTCTCAACCTCATCAATCCACACACGAGGAAGAGGCCTGTTCTCAAGAGCGGCATCAAGCGCATGGCGGTAGGCGTTGGTAACGGCGGCGGCATAATACGTGGATTTCATTCGGCCTTCGATTTTAAAGCTTGTTATTCCAACGTCGATTAGCTCGGGCAAATGCTCAATCATGCACAAATCGTTGCTGTTCATGATATAGGTGCCGTTGTCCTCGGAAATCTCAAAGTATTCGCCGGGGCGCTTTTCCTCGACAAGATGATATTTCCAGCGACAGGGCTGAGCGCACTCTCCGCGGTTTGCATCACGGCTCGTCATATAGTTGCTCAGCAGGCATCGCCCAGAGAAGGAAACGCACATTGCACCATGAACAAAAGCTTCAAGCTCCAATTCCTTAGGCGAATTTGCGCGGATTTCCTTGATTTCTGTAAGGCTTAGCTCCCTTGCCAAAACTGCACGGGAAGCACCCATGTCGAAAATCATTTTGCAGGTTTCGCTGTTAACTATGCCAAGCTGCGTGCTGATGTGAAGCTCCGTGCTCGGAGCATACTTTTTTGCCATGGATATAACGCCCAAATCCGCAGCTATGAGCGCGTCTACACCGATGTCCTCAAGCATTTCAAGATAGGCGGGAAGACGGGGCAGTTCATATTCGCGAGGAAGAGTGTTGCAGGCAACGTGTACGGAAACGCCCTTTTCGTGGCAAATTCCAACTGCGCGGCGCATATTTTCTTCATCAAAATTTCCGGCGGAGGCACGCATTCCAAATTCCGTTCCCGCAAAATATACTGCGTTCGCGCCATAATGGAGCGCCATATTTAGGCGCTCCATATCTCCGGCAGGAGCAAGTAATTCGATTGCTTTATTGTCCATAGCTCTGTGTGCCCTTAAATGTTTCAAAAGCTGAGTAGTTTGTAAAGAATTTATGGGTTCCTGTAGCCTCATCAAGCGCATAGTACAGATTATTTGTGGTAGCGGGCTTCAAAGCTGCCATAATTGATGCCAAACCAGGGCTTGCTATTGGTGTGGGGGGCAAGCCGAAATTCTTATAGGTGTTATATGGGCTGTCAATTTGAGTGTCCTCTATTGAAAGCTGTTCCTTTCGTTCAGGCAGAGCGTATTGTATTGTAGCATCAATTTGCAGCTGCATATTTTTAATCAGACGGTTATAGATAACGCTTGCAATATTTGCACGCTCGTCGTCGTTTGCAGCTTCCTTTTCTATCATGGAGGCAATGCACACTACCTGCTGCATCGTCAGACCTTTTGCCCCAGCCTGATCCCACATTTCGGCAGTGAGCTTGTAATGGAAAATCTGAAGGAAGGTGTCGATAGCTGCTTCAGGAGTCATGCCCTGATAGAACTCGTAGGTGTCTGGGAAGAGGAACCCTTCGAGGCGTGAAGCGTCGCCGAGAGGAATGTTCTCAAGGAACTTGTACTTGAAGTCCAAATTGGCGGCGCAATCCATAAGAGCATCGTATTTGCATATTTTGTTTTCTTCAAGACGTTTGAATATTTCCTTAACGGTGAAGCCTTCGGGGAAGGTGACCATTGTGCGAACCTGAGAATCGCTACCGAACTGCATTTTCTTAACAATCGCTCGATAGTCGTATTCTGTGCTCAGTGAATAGGTGCCAGGATCCATTTTGTTCTTTGCTTCGGAAAAGCCCGAATAGAGCTTGAAGAGGGATTTGTACTTAATGATTCCGGCATCCTTAAGTATGGTTGCAACTTTGCCGATGTCTGCGACATTGATGGTGTCCTTACCGGTTACGTTGCCGTCTGCGTCCTTAACGTCGATATCCTTTTGAGTAAAGATTGTTTCAGGCAGGGTAACCTCGATGGTGTCGGCACCCTTGTTCAGGGCAAGAACATCACTTGCCGCCATCCAGCCCACACAAGCGAGAATGACGCTAACACTGACTATGAAAACAAAATACATTAGTCCGCCTAGACAGCCGGTTTTTTTGTCCTGCCTTTTGCTGATTGGCTGGCTTCCACGCGTTGTATAGTGTTTGCCCGAACTGTTTTCCGCATCGTCATAAGCTGATGAGCTTTTGTCATTGAAATTTTTGTCTGACATCGGTAAACTCCTTAACTGTTTTGAATGTTATGATAACTGTAACCGCAAATTGGCCCCAGGCATATTATGGGTCGTAAGGCGATAGGGAGGCAAAGCCTCTGCCTTAAAGATGTTTCTGAACTTAAAGCCTACTCACCGCGCAGGGTGGCACAAAAAGATAGTTGTGTGCGGAGAAAGGGATAATCAAATGTTTGGATGCGGAAATGGAATGAACAGTTGCCTGTGGGTAGTTGTAATTATTGTAGTCCTTGCTTGCTGCTGCGGCGGCGGAGGCAACAACTGCTGTGAACGTGAGCGCTGCTGCTAGACCTAAATAATTATAGAAATAATACTTTTTATTTGCGGGGCCTACAAAGGCCTCGCAATCCTTTCCTCGGTAACCAGACATTTAACGCACATATCAAAGCTGTCTGTTGGCATATCGCTAACAAGCTGCTTTTCACGGCAAAGACCCACGGAAAAGACACGAAAGGTCGATAGATACCTGTCATAGTATCCCCCGCCGCGACCAAGACGATAACCGTTCTCGTCGTAACAAAGTGCCGGAACGATAATAATGTCACCCTTTTCGGGAAAAAGCTCCTCGGAGGACGTGGACGGAACTGGAATATCGTACTGCCCCCACGGTAACTCGTTAACTGGACGGTCAAGCTGAAAAAAGCTCATGGCACCCTTTTCGTGACAAAAGGGAAGCGCAACCGTTTTGCCAATTGTCAAGCAATGCTCAATTATTTTTTTGGTATCTACCTCGCGGCCAATGCTGAGATAGGTAAATACACGCGGAGCCGATATAAATTCGGGCAGAGATATGATGCTTTGCGCAATTGCATGGTCGCTTTCCGCGATATAATCGCTGCCTAGAGTGGCAATGCGCGCCTTAATTTCTGCTCTTAATGCTTTTTTATCCAAAGTTCAGTACACAAGCTCCGTTCTTATTCTATTTGCCAGTTCTTCGCCCTTGAGGTGAGAAAGTAGCTTTAGCCCGAAGTCGATTGCGGAGCCGGGGGCACGCCCGGTTATAAAACCGCCGTCCGAAACTGTCGGATTATCCGCTTCGCAGATTGCGCCGGACATTAGATCCTCGCATCCAGGGTAACAGGTGATGTGTTTTCCGTCGATTAGTCCTAGCTGAGCCAGAACAGACGGCCCCGCACAGATTGCGGAAAGTCCCGCTCCTGCTTTTGCAGCGGTTTCAATGAGCTTCATCGTTTTGACATTGGATTTTATCGAATCGACGCCACCCATTCCACCGGGGATTACAAAGAAGTCGAATGAAATTGGCGAAATATCGCTTGTTAGAACATCGGCAAGTATCGTGATTCCGTGAGAGCCGACAACGCTTTTTTGCGCACCTACTGCGGCGAATTCAACCGCAACACCACCGCGACGTAAAATGTCGCAGGGGGTGACGGCCTCGATTTCCTCAAAGCCTTCGCCGAGAATTATATATACCATTACTGCAAAACTCCTTTGACAGTATTGTACACGTCCTCATGAATCTCGGAAATGCTGCGCATAGTGCCATTCGAAAGACAGCAAACCTTGTTCCAGCTCAGGCGGTCTGCGGCAATTTTGCCGGTACGCAGACAGGCCGCTAAATATTCCGAATTTGTTTCGTGAATGTCGCCGGTTGTGCTTGTTTGTTCCTGCCTTGCCTTCATCTGGCTCATGCTGGTGTTAAGGTCAATATCCATATATAGGACGACATCGGGACGAGGAAGTTCCATTAAACGGAACTCAAAATCGTACAGCCAGTCCAAAAAATTATTCAGCTCGTTTTCCGGAAGCTTTGCACCCTGATGGATTGCATTCGATGTCGTGTAACGGTCACAGATTATTACGCCACCGTTTTTGTAATACTCGCCCCAATCGGTTTTGTATGAGGCAAAACGGTCAACAAAGAAAAAGGTGGAGGCGGCAAAAGCGTTCACATCGCTGGGCTCACTTCCAAATTCGCCGAAAAGGTAGGAACGAAGAAGGGCAGAGGAGCTTTCCTTATAGCGAGGAAAAACGACCTTGCGAAAGGGCACGCCATCTTTTTCAAGGCGTTCCGTAAGGAGCTTGAATTGTGTGGATTTTCCGCTTCCGTCTATGCCTTCGAGTACAATTAGCTTTCCCTGCATTGTTTTAGCCTCCATGTGCGTGAGAATATATGTCTATTTTGGGCCGAAAAGGCGACGTCCAATAACTGCAAAGCCAAATTTGGGTAGATTCATCATTCGGCCTGCACGACTGGGGTCTTCCTTCAAACGGTAAAGCCACTCAAGGTTGAGCTTCCGCCATTTTTCCGGTGCGCGCTCGGCAACGCACGCAAAAACGTCCATCGAGCCGCCGAGACCCGCCATTAAACCGACCTCGAGCATCGGTGCGTTTTTTTGCATCCAAAGCTCCTGCTTCGGTGCGCCAAGGCAAACGATCAGAAGGTCGGGGGAAACTTCGTTTATTTTTTCGATGACGGGGTCGTCATCGGTGAAGTATCCATCGTTAGTGCCGACGATTTGAAGACCTTTAAAGCGGTCTTTTAAGTGCGTGGCGGCCTCATCGGCAACGCTGGGCTTTGCACCGAGAAGAAAAACGGACATTCGGCGCTTTGCCATAAGACCGAAAAGCTCTTCGGCAAATTCTATTCCCGGTATCTTTTCTTTAAGCGGTGTGCCGAGAATTTTCGCACCTTTTATTACACCTATGCCATCGGCAAGCACCATTGCGGCGCTGTTTACCGCGCTTAAAAGGGCTTCGTCATTACGGCAGAGCATAACGATTTCGGGGTTCGGAGTAACAACGTAGGCAGCGTTTTTTCCATCCATCAGCGAAAGCGCTTTTGCGGTTGCATCCGCCATTGTTATATTGTCAAACTTAACGTTCAGAACATCAATTCTGATTGGTATCAGTCCCTTCAAGTGATTGCTTAGTACCACTAACGAAAGCTAAACCTGCGCAAAAACCTCGCCGATTTTGTCGTTTATGATGAGGTTTGCGTAGCTGTCATAGGGTGTGGAATCTTTATTTATGAGAACGAGCTTTTTGCCCTTGTAGTATCTGATAAGTCCCGCGGCGGGGTAGACATTCAGTGAAGTGCCACCGATAATGAGAGTGTCCGCTTCACTGATATAGCGCACGGCCTCGGTGATGACATGGTCGTTCAGCTGCTCTTCGTAAAGAACGACATCGGGGCGGACAATTCCGCAGCAGGTGCAGCGGGGAACACCGTTACAGGCGTTTGCATCAATCGGAGAAGCTTCTTTTCCACAGGAGGTGCAGTAAAACCTGTGAATTGTGCCGTGAAGCTCAAGCACGTTTTGGCTCCCAGCGGCCTGATGAAGCCCATCAATGTTCTGCGTGATAACGGCTTTAAGCTTTCCTTGCTTTTCAAGCTCCGCTAGCCTTAAATGAGCCTTGTTTGGCATAACATCGTGCAAAACGAGCTTGTCGTGGTAGAATTTATAGAACTCCTGGGGATTGCTTTTGAAAAAACTCCCGCTGAGAATTTGCTCGGGCGGATATTTGTACTTCTGGTTATACAGTCCGTCGACACTGCGAAAATCGGGAATGCCGCTTTCTGTGGAAACGCCGGCACCTCCGAAAAAGACAATGTTGCTGCTGTTATCAATCATTTCCCGAAGCTGCTCGATTTCTGCCCTCACGACGTACCTCCAAACTACAAAGTAAAATACCATTTTTGCCTAAACTTCATTATACACATCCGGCATAACTTTCGCAAGATAAAAAGGGCCACCGCGGAAAATCCGGCTTTCTATTCCAAAGAAGATTAAAATGAGTCGATTAAGACCACTTTCATCGCTCGGAAGGAAGGGTTCGGAAATACTGCGGCAGCATTGTATATTGAATGTTACGGATTCATGGTGTAGTTCGGAGCTTCCTTTGTGATGTATATGTCGTGGGGATGGCTTTCCTTTAGACCTGCACTGGTTATGCGCACAAAGCGGCTGTTTTTACGGAGAGCCTCAACATTTGGAGTACCGCAGTAACCCATGCCGGATTTTAGTCCGCCCATCAGCTGGAAGATGGCGTCTGAAACTGCGCCACGATAGGGGACACGACCCTCAACGCCCTCGGGAACGAGCTTTTTGTTGTCTTCCTGGAAGTAGCGGTCACGGCTGCCCTTTGCCATAGCAGCAAGGCTTCCCATGCCTCTGTAAACCTTGAACTGACGGCCTTGATAGACCTCGGTTTCTCCGGGGCTTTCCTCGCAACCGGCAAAGAGTGAACCGAGCATAACGACCGAAGCACCGCCGGCGATTGCCTTAACAATGTCGCCGGAATACTTGATTCCGCCGTCTGCAACGATGGGGATGCCGTATTTATCGGCCATTGCGGCACTTTCAAGTACCGCTGTCATTTGAGGAACACCAATACCCGAAACAACGCGAGTTGTGCAGATTGAGCCGGGACCGATGCCGATTTTTATACAGTCAGCGCCTGCTTTTATGAGAGCCTCGGTACCTTCCGCTGTTGCGACGTTACCGGCAATTAGCTGGACATCAGGATATTTTTCTTTAATAAGAGAAACGCTGCGCAGAATGTTTTGGGAATGACCATGAGCACTATCCAGAGCTAAAACGTCAACGCCGGCATTAACAAGAGCACCGGCTCTGTCAAGAATGTCGGAGGTTGCGCCGATAGCCGCGGCACAGAGCAAGCGTCCGTGCGAGTCCTTTGCGGAATGGGGATAGGCGAGAGCTTTTTCAATATCTTTTATTGTGATGAGCCCCCTAAGACGACCATTCTCGTCCACGATGGGTAGCTTTTCGATTTTGTTTGCGTGAAGGACTTTTTTTGCCTCTTCAAGTGTCGTGCCGACCTTGCCTGTAATAAGCTTGTCTTTTGTCATTACATCGGTTATGAGCTGGGACATATTCTCTTCGAATTTCATGTCGCGGTTTGTAATGATGCCGATAAGTATTCCGTCTGTATCTACAATGGGAACGCCGGAAATGCGGAATTTTGCCATAAGTGCGTCTGCTTCGCCGATTGTGCGGTCTGCTGTAAGGGAAAACGGGTTTGTAATAACTCCGTTTTCGGAACGCTTAACAAGGTCGACCTGTTCTGCTTGAGCGTCAATACTCATGTTCTTGTGTATAACGCCTATCCCGCCTTCGCGGGCCAAAGCAATTGCCATGCGATATTCGGTAACGGTATCCATAGCGGCGCTGATAAGGGGAATTCTCAGCGATATTTTTTGGGTTAGTTTTGTTGCTAGGTCAATCTCAGCAGGCAGTACGTTGCTCTCGGCAGGGACTAGAAGAACGTCGTCATAGGTAAGACCCTCGCCGATAAAGCGATCGGCATATATTTTGTTCATTTCCACTTTAGCCGCTCCCTCTCGTTTTTTATTTTGAACATTGTACTCCATCGGCGGACAGACTGTCAACCGTTGAAGTTGCAAATATTTTTCTCGATTTTAACCATAAAACTTGTGAAGATATTGCCAAAGATCGTTTCCCGTTTACGAACATTCAAGATTACTTGCGTGTTCGTTTGTCCTTGCGTAATAAAATATGTACTGTTGGGCAAGACCTGCGTATGAACCTAGGGCGGCAGGATCGAAATCTTTCGGGAAATGACGTTCCAGCGCGCGCTTCATCCAGACGTCGATAGGAAACCTGTCCATTCGGTGCAGACCGTACAGCATGAAGCAGTTTGCAACCTTGTCGCCTATGCCGTGGATTTTTTTGATCTGCGCAAACGCTTCTTCGGAAGGCATTAGTGCGAGCGTATCCAAATCAAGCGAACCTTCGCATATAGCACGGGCGGCGTTCAGAATATAAGCCGCGCGGTAGCCACTGCGGAGAGGGGCAAGGTCTTTTTCACTTAGGACGGCGAGTGCTGCGGGAGTTGGAAAGGAATATAATCCGTATTCAAGCTCTTCACCGAAGCATGAACAGAGCGTGGAAATGATTTTTTTAATTCGGGGTATGTTGTTGCACTGGGAAATGATAAAGCTGCACAGCGCCTCCCACGGCTCCTGACGCAGAATGCGTATACCTTTGCCAAAGTCTGCGCAGACTTTTAGATATTCGGGCTGGGTGAAGCAAAGAGAACTGTTTTCGTAATCAGTATCAAGATCGAAGTAGCTGCGCCAAAACGAAATATCCTCGTCCTGGGCATTGCATACAATTTGGCCAGCGTCCTGCCAGATTTTCAGAGCTTTACCATCTGCCACACCGAAATAAACACCGTTGGCATCGGCGCTCCATCGGAAGCATTGACCGCATTCGAACGTCTTTTTTATATCAAGCTCCACCGCGGAAGCTATAACATACTCGTTTTTCAGTAATTCCGGCATAGCTTTTGCCTCCGCATGAGATTTTTTAAGCTTAGAGAATTTTGCAAAAATCCCGCCCCAAATGAGGCGGGATCAATGTTTTTAACTTAATTAAAATGTATGCTTATTCTTGTTTTTTCTTGCGGCCTCAGATTTTTTGCGGCGCTTTACACTGGGACTCTGATAGTATTCCTTTTTTCTGAGGTCTGACATAACTCCGGACTTCGCACAGCTTCTCTTAAATCTTTTAAGAGCGCTATCCAGAGATTCGTTCTCTTTTACGCGTACTTCTGACATTCTGTTTCCCTCCCTCCAAATACGCCATACGGCGTCTTAAGGGCCATAGTCCATGGCTTTAGCAAGACTGATTATAATATTTATTTCAATTATTGTCAAGCACATTTAACTATGCTCTAAGGGCAACATACAGTAAAAAAACGCAAGTTTCCAATTTATTCACATATATATGCTTGTCTTTTACAATAAATGTGAAACTAAACCGAACAGCAGACAGCTAAACCCGAATGGCGCTACTTAAATTTTTGCAGCTTGAGTATAATCGCAAATTTTAAATAACACTTGTATTATTTGGATTATTTGCTTATAATGCCTATAACGATATGTATATAGTAATTGGGGGACTTGTCCTGTGGAAACGAATCCTGTGCTACTCAGCTCGCTGTCTCTTGACAGCGATATTCCGCTGTACTCTCAACTCGTAAGCATAGTTAAAAGAAACATTACCGCTGGTACGCTTAGCGCTGGAGAGCTTTTACCTTCAGAATCTGAACTTTGCAGAACCTTCAATATTAGTCGCAGTACCGTTCGACAGGCTATCGGCTCGCTTGAGGCCGAAGGACTTGTTGTTCGCAAACAGGGAAGGGGAACATTTGTCGCCGAACCTAAAATGCGGCGTAAAACCGAGAATGTCTATTCGTTTACGTCCGAGATAAGCTCAATGGGGCTGACTCCGTCATCCACACTTATTGAGTTCGAGATCATAACGCCCACGCCTGACCTTATGAAGGTTCTCGAGCTTAATTCAACCGAGAAGAGTGTTTACCGTTTTACACGAATTAGACACGTCGACGAGGAGCCACTTATTCTGGAAACTTCCTTTTATCCGCAATACTTATATCCCAAGCTGACAAAAGAGCTTTTGAAGACTCACAGCTTCTACAGCCTGCTTTACGAAGTCGGAATTGCTCCGGCCTCCGCTGTTGACTCCTATGAGGCTGTTGTTCTTGGTCGCGAAGAGGCAGAGATGCTCGGATGCAGACAGGGTAGCTGCGCTTTTTCCGTTCAGCGAAGAACAAGAACTGAAACGGGTATGATTTATGAATATACCCAAAGTCTGATCAGAGCAGACAGGGTTACACTTGACGTGTTTTTGCATAAAGACGGTGTTTCATTTACACGCAGTGTTGATAAATAGTTGTATAACATTGACAATATTTTATTATAATTATTTAATTAACATTTACAAAGAATAATATTTGTAGTATATTGGATGTAACGGACGTACCATACGTTTGCAATGTGTTAAATAGGAGGATATGAAATGAATAAAATTAGGGTTGGAATCAACGGCTTCGGAAGAATAGGAAGACTTGTTTTTCGTGCTGGATTGAGTAACGAGAATATCGAATTTGTGGGTATCAACGACATGATCACCCCCGACTATATGGAGTACATGCTCAAGTACGACACGGTTCACGGCAGATTTAAGGGAGAAGTGAGCCACACCGAAAACAGCATTATTGTTAATGGTAAGAGCATTCCCGTTTTCAGCGAGAAGGATCCGAGCAAGCTTCCATGGGGCGAGCATAACACGGACTTCGTCGTTGAATCGACTGGTCTTTTCACAACCGTCGAAAAGGCAAGTGCGCATATCGCCGCAGGTGCAAAGAAGGTTGTTATCTCAGCACCCTCCGCAGACGCTCCAATGTTTGTTATGGGTGTTAACCACAATTCATACAAGCCCGAAATGAACGTTGTTTCGAACGCTTCCTGCACAACAAACTGCCTTGCTCCGCTTGCAAAGGTCATAAACGACAATTTTGGCATAGAGAGCGGACTTATGACGACAGTCCATTCAACAACCGCAACCCAGCGTACTGTTGACGGACCTTCCGCCAAGGACTGGAGAGGCGGCAGAGCTGCTTCCGGCAACATCATCCCGTCCTCCACCGGAGCTGCCAAGGCTGTTGGCAAGGTTATTCCCGAGCTTGCGGGAAAACTCACAGGAATGGCCTTCCGCGTACCCACTTTAGACGTTTCCGTTGTTGACCTGACAGTTAATCTCGCAAAGAGCACAACGTATGAAGAAATTTGCAGGGTTATCAAGGAAGCCTCCGAGGGTGAGATGAAGGGCATTTTGGGATATACCGACGAGCTGGTCGTTTCATCAGACTTTATTGGTGACGCCCGCACCTCAATATTTGACGCAGACGCAGGAATCATGCTCAATGACAGGTTTGCAAAGCTTGTTTCTTGGTATGACAACGAGTGGGGCTATTCAAACAAGGTTATCGCTCTGATTGAGCATATCAGCACAGTTAAATAAACGCAAAAACCAATAACAAATATTTTAAGACGCATATCCAATCCGCAGTTCGCGGAACGGATATGCGTCTTTTTTAGTGCCGATTGGCATATCTTAAATGTGGCGGCTTAATAAGCGCCGATAGGAGGCATAAACTCCGGCAGGAAGAAAAGATTGGAGTTCCTGTATTTGAAAAAGAACATACGAAAAATTAGATTGTCTCCAGTAGCGTAGCCCTTGAACGCTTTCACGAAATCGTCGAGCTCAATGCTCATGGCAGCGGCAGGCACCCTTTTGGATATTGCAACAATGTTACATACTGATGAAACACAAGCGTCAAAAGCATAGGTCAGATCATTTTTGAGGGAATGACCAACGTCGAGATATTCTCGTTTACCTTCTTCAGTGTTACGGATTAGTTCGGCAATGTTTGCGAAGCTCTGTACGGGCAAGCTTCCATCTACATCCAGAATCTTCAGACAATTGCGGCGAAGAAATGCGTCAAGCTCATTCTCGTATGTAACGTGCTGCTTAATTCCGGCGGGAAAATCGTCGTTGTGCGCAAAACAGAAGTAATCACAAAGGAAGTGACACATATAACCAAGCTGTTTTGAATACTCGGCGCCGACACGACCGGTGCTGCAAACCGGAATCTGCGAAAGGTCAATCAGAATTTCGGAGGTCTCACGAGAGCAGACTTTTCCGAAATGGGGAGAAACCCACATGGCCGGAGTTTGATCCGGTGCTATGTTACCATAGACAAATGCGGTGCGGTTAAGATAAATCCCGCGTTTTTGAAGTGCGGCATAAATAAGGTGGGCCACTGCAAAGTGTGAGGTAGCTTTCATGTATACTCCTTGATGCGGTAATCTCTTGAAATATGTTTTGCCAGGGGACAAACTGCCACGGCAAAACAGGAAAGCAATATTCGGCTGCTTGAAAAGACCGACTATCGCAATAAGTTATTTTTAACAGGTTTAAAAAGTTATGTCAAGTCAAATCTGCGAATAAGGCTTGTTAATAATTAACAAAAATTCGCACGAATACAGGAAAAATTGACATATGTCACAGAAAGAGCATTTTTGCGCAGAGAGTTAATAAAAAGTTTACTTTTAATTCTGGAAAGTGCAGGACATAAAGGGAAATACAGGTTTCGGCTAGGCAAAGCTAAATAATTGATTTCTGATAGAGGTGATTAACTATATTATTATAAATAAAACAACCTAGTTTTTTACAAAATAATTATGTAAACCAAAAACGTGAATAGTACAGAGAATCGTTATATACTGTCGAAATAGGCTGTAAATTCGGAACAAAAGATTCTTGAAAATATGGAACAATTTCTCTGAATTTGCGTCTTAAGGATTATTACGAACAGGTCGAAGCTGTTATCTGTAGCATTTTACAGCATAAAAGGATTGACAACAATCGCCACTGATGTTATATTGGCAAGTGTACTAATACGAACAATACACTGCAATGGTGTGAAAATAAGGAGAGTTGAAATGAACAAGAATACTAACAGTTTTAAACGTATCTTATCCGTGCTTCTGGCGTTTACGATGCTGGGCGGGCTGCTGACAGCCTGCGGCGGAGGAAAAAAAGGAAACGGAGAGGGTCTTTCTGAATTTGTATATGTACCTACATATACAAACGTTCCCAAAGAAGTGTCGGACATTAGCAATCCGTATTTGTCAGGTGACACGGTTTACTTCAATGCAAGCGTGCCCATTCACGCAGACGGAACTCAGGCAACACAGGCGGAAGTCGACGCAATGTATAACGGCGGGGGAATGGATAAAGCCGCTTATGAATCCACAACGGTTACGAACTCTGCATCGGGAACTACTATTTCTACAGAAATGGCTCCTTCTGGTGCACCGTCCACGACTGCCGCATCAGACATTACATATAAGACATTCCTATTTGCCATGAATAAGGATGGCTCAAACTATCACAAGCTTGCAGACTATGCTCCTATAGGGTCCTCTGGTGATGAGAATTCATCTTCCAATATCGATAAGCTTATTGCTGATGATCAGGGCAATGTTTGGGTTGCCGAGAGCATAAACAAAACAATTTTTAATCTGCCGGCAGACTTTAATCCCGCTACTCAGGATAAGTGGCAGTATTATGTCAGCGACGAAAGACAGAGCATCATCCGCAAGCTTTCAAGCACCGGCGCGGAGCTTGCCAAAGTTGATCTCAGCCAGTATGTTGAGAAGTCTGAAGAGGCAGACCAAATGCGAGGCGATGGCTTTTACATTAACAATATGCTTGCAGACAAGACCGGCAATATCTATATTTCCGACGGCAACAGCACAGTGTATGCTATAGGACCCGACGCAACATTCTTGTTCAAAGTTTCAGTTGACGATTATCTTTCAGGCTTGATTAAGCTCAAGGACGGGACTGTCGGCGCAACAACCTATATGCAGAACGGCAATGAAGGCGGCGGCATGGTGCTTAAGATGCTCGACGTTAACGCCAAGGCGTGGGGTAAGGATTATTCCGTCCCCAGCAATGCTTGGAACACGAGCGACGGCGGCGATAAATACGATTTCTGCTACACAGACAGCTCATCACTTTACGGATACGATTTGGCGGCATCAGCTTCCGAAAAGCTTCTTACCTGGATCAACTCCGACGTGGACGGCGACAGTGTCAGATTCAGCACTGTTTTGAGCGATGGTAATGTATTCGCTATTTCGAATAATTACAGTGATGATGGCGCGGCCACTTTCGAAATCATTACGCTTACGAAGACTCCGAGAAGTGAAGTCAAGCAAAAGAAAATACTTACTCTTGCAACAATGTGGATGGACTACAACCTTAAAAAAGAGCTGCTTAAGTTCAATAAAACCAACGCTGATTACAGAATTGAAATTACCGATTACTCCGAGTTCAACACGGAAAAGGACTATACTGCGGGAATTACTAAGCTGAATACAGAAATTATTTCTGGCAACGTTCCTGACATGATAGATATTTCCCAGCTTCCCTATAAGCAGTATGCTGCCAAGGGACTGCTTGAAGATCTCTATCCCTTAATTGAAAGCGATAAAGAGCTGAGCCGCGATGATTTAATGCCCGGCATTATGAAGGCGATTGAAACCGACGGCAAGCTTTATCAGCTAGTATCAAGCTTTTACGTTATGTCGTTAGTCGGAGCACCCTCCGTTGTTGGCAATGAAATGGGCTGGACAATGGATGAAATGCAGAAAATCATAGCTGACCATCCCGAAGCCGATTATCCTTTCGGTATGTATATGACACGAGACAACATCCTTGATGCACTTTGTATGCTGAATATGGATAGCTACATGAACTGGCAGACAGGCGAATGCAAATTTGACTCCGACGAATTCAAAAAGCTCATCACTTTTGCAAAGAGCTTCCCCGAGAAAGTTGAAGAGTCACAAGACGGAACATATACCGACCCCGCCACACTGATACATGACGGCCGTCAGCTGTTCGATAATTTCAGCGCAGGCGATTTCCAGAACTACCAGTATACCAAGGCAACGTTTGGCGGAGCCGTTACCTTTAAGGGCTTCCCGACTGAAAGCGGAAGCGGAAACGTCGCTATGATAAGCGGAGGTCTTGCAATGACATCCTCCTGCAAGGCTAAGGACGGAGCATGGCAGTTTATGCGCACCCTCCTAACTGAGGACTATCAGGATAAGCAATCTTGGGGCTTCCCACTTAGTCAGAAAGCTTATGACAAGAAGCTTGCAGAAGCAATGAAACAGGAGTATAATACTGATGAAAATGGCAATCAGGTAAAGGTTTCACACGGCGGTATGAGCATTGATGGTGGTGCGACTGTTGAGTTCTATGCAGTAACTCAGGAGGAAGCGGATCAGATAAAAGCACTGATAGACTCCGTTGACCGTACTGTTGCTTACGATCAGAACCTGCTGAACATTATTAAAGAAGAATCCGCATTTTTCTTCTCTGGCGAAAAAACCGTTGACCAAACGGCAGAAGTCATTCAAAGCCGCATGACTATATACATTAACGAACAAAGATAAAACTTAAGCATTTGTAAAGCCGATAATTATCGGCTTTACGCGGAATGAGGAAGGCACGATGAAAAAGAAGTGGCAGCAGCTTGATGAACGCAAAAAGGATCGTATACGCGACCTCGCGTTTATTTCACCAAGTATACTTGGTGTTGCTACGTTCTTCATCGTGCCTTTTTTTGTTATAGTTTACTACTCGCTCATCAACAACCCTATTCAGCACGAATTTGTTTTTCTTAAAAATTTTATAGCCTTGTTCAAAAACTCCGCCTTTGTTACGGCGGCTCAAAACACAGCGACTTTTTCGGCTATCGCGGTGCCGCTTGCCGTCGTTTTGTCGTTTTTACTTGCGCAAATGCTCGAAGCACGTATTCCGCTAAAAAGCCAGTTTAGAACATTCTTTCTTAGCCCTATGATGGTTCCGGTTGCGTCAGTTGTTTTAATTTGGCAGGTTATTTTCAGTAATAATGGTACGCTAAACGACTTTCTTTCTATCTTTGGAATTGATAAAATAGACTGGTTCAAGTCGCAGTATGCTCAAGTTGTTGTAGTCATTTTGTTCCTTTGGAAGAACCTCGGCTACAACATGATTTTGTTTATGGCGGCGCTTAACAATATTCCTAAGGAGCTTATCGAGGTCGCCGATATAGATGGGGCGACACCGTGGTTCAAGTTCAAGAACATTACGTTGAGATACCTTTCACCCACGATACTATTCGTAACGATACTCTCACTAATAAACTCCTTCAAGGTTTTCCGTGAGGTTTATCTGCTTTCGAGTGATCACCCTGTCGAAAGCCTGTATATGCTGCAACACTTTATGAACAACACATTCAAAGCCTTGGATTACCAGAAACTCTCCGCTGCGGCAGTGCTTATGGCACTCGTCATGGTTGTTATAATCGCTCTCCTGTTTTTCTTTGAGGACAAGCTTGGAAAGGATGTGGAGGGATGAAAAAGAAACACTATTTCGGCAGGGGAATGCTTACGCTGCTTGCGGCGATATTCGCAATCGCGTTTCTTTTGCCTACGCTGCTTACATTCACAAATTCGTTTATGTCGCAGTCGGAGATTTCCGCAAACTACGGCGCGGTTTTTGAGAATGCAGACAGCTCGAAAAAAACATACATATCCGAACAGGTTAATCTAAAATTTATTCCCGACAAAGTGACGTTCAGCCAGTATATAACGGCTTTTATCAAAAGTCCCGATTATCTTTTGAAGTTCTGGAACTCGGTTATATTGGTTCTTCCCATCGTTTTGCTCCAGGTTGCGATAGCCGCGCTGGCAGCATACAGCTTCACCCGATACCGAGGAAAAATTAAGACCTTCTTGTTTTTCTTTTACGTTATCCTGATGCTGATGCCATATCAGGTAACACTTGTTCCAAACTACCTTGTTTCCGATTGGCTGGGAATTTTGAATACGCGTTGGGCGATTATCATGCCCGGTGCATTTGCACCGTTCAGTGTGTTTTTGCTCACAAAATTTATGCGACGCATACCCGGCTCGCTCATTGAAGCCGCAAAGCTTGACGGAGCGGGTGAGTGGCACATTTTTACGAGAATATGTCTGCCACAGTGCAGAAGCGCACTGTATTCCATTGCTATTCTGGTGTTTATTGACTATTGGAATATGGTTGAGCAGCCGATTATTCTGCTTCCAGACACAGAAAAACAGCCACTTTCAGTTTTCCTTTCCACTATAAACGCAAGCGAAGTCGGACTTGCCTTTGCGATTGCGACAATTTATATGATACCATCATTGCTCTTGTTCCTGCACGGTGAGGAAGCGCTTGTTGAGGGTATTACCAACTCCGGCTCGGTTAAGGGTTAAGCGTTATGAAAATAATGTACTGCAACATATTATGTAAACCATTCGAAAGGACGGCAGGTTATGACAGAACAGAAAGTTAAGAAGCGGGGTTGGGTCAAAAATGCGGCCATAATCTTTTTATCGGTCATGCTTGTACTGACCTTCTTTTCAAATACCATAATGAATTATTCCCTTCCGGAGGCTGCGGCACAGTATGTTCAGTCCGGAGCAATAAATGCGAAAATTCGCGGAACCGGAACAGTAACCGCCATGGAGAGCTATGAGGTTAAGAGTGAGCAAGTCCGTGAGGTTCTTTCAGTACCCGTACAGGTAGGGGACACGGTTAAGGTGGGCGACACACTGCTCCTTTTTTCTGATGCGGAAAGCACACAGGTGAAGGACGCTGAGGCCAAGCTGGATGCGCTTGTTCTTGAATATCAGAAAGGGCTGCTAAACGCGAACTCCGTCGACTATGCAAAGGAAAACCGTGATATCAAGCTAGCACAAGAAGCTCTTGATAAGGCGAAGTCGGAGAGAAATGAAAACACGTATGTGGCTTCCTCTGTTGAGAGTGCAAAGAAAGCCGCTTCGAACGCAAAAGACAACGAAGATGTGCGACAAGGAGAAGTTGATGTTGCGCAAGCAAATCTGGACGCATTGGGTGCGCTTACTCACGGAACGAGTGGCGATTATTCCAGTGTTACCGCTGCAAACGATGCGTTGAATGAAGCAAATGGAAAATTAAAAACAGCAATTGAGAAGTACAACGCACTGGAAGCTACTGCCAAAGCTGCAGATAGAGGGGGGCTGAGTGTTGCTGAATATATGGCTGTACTTGCGAAAAACTATGCTGCTTATAAAGACAGTACCAATTCCGGTGAGATGGAGAAGTATGCTCAATCAGTAGCGTTTAACACCAAAGATGTTACTCAAATAGCGGCTGACAAGGCACTACAGACTTATAATGCCGCTTATAGCAATTATCTCAATTCAAGCACAAGTGGAAATGAGTATGAATGGAATAAACTCAATAAAATACTAGTTGAAGCCAAATCAAAGCTGAAAGCAGCAACTAAGGCAGTGACAATCGCTGACAACAATCTTAAAGAAATGCAAGCTAAAAAGACTGCATGGGAAACTGCGGACAAAGCTGTGATTGAAAAACAGGTTGCGCTTGAAAATAATATGTTTGCTCTTGCTGAGAAGCAAAAGACGGACGGCAAGACAGCGGCTTCAACTTCTCTTGACCTTGGTGCGAAAAGAAAGCAGATTAATGACTTGAAAGATGACCTTGCCAAGCTGCAAAAGGGTGGAGAGGGAGCTTCCGTTTTAAGTAAAGTAAACGGTAAAATTTCGACGATAAGCGTATCCGCCGGAAAAATGACGGTGGCAGACACGGCACTTATGATAATCGAAGTGCCTGACATGGGTTATGGGGTCAGTTTCTCAGTTACAACTGAGCAGAGCAAAAAGATTAAGGTCGGTGACGCTGCCGAAATTACCAACTACAATTCGAGCGAGCCTCTGACAGCAACCTTGGTTGGGATTAAATCCGATCCGAAAAACCCTGGAACAAATAAGATACTCAATTTTAAGCTTCAGGGCGAAGTGGAAAGCGGTACTCCGCTTGCTCTTTCAATTGGAGAGCGCGGCGGCAGTTATGATACCCTTGTTCCAAACAGTGCAATTCGATCGGACAACAACGGAAAATTCGTTCTCGTTGTTATTGCAAAGAATAGCCCCTTTGGTAATAGATATATCGCACAGCGCATTGATGTTAAGGCTATTTTAAGCGATGATGTTAATACCGCGGTTTCCGGCGCTCTTACCACCAGCGATAGGGTAATTACCACATCCACAAAGCCGGTAGAACCAGGTAAACAGGTGCGTTTGCCGGATTAGCAAATGCTTTTCGTTCGTAGTTCTACTGCGGATTTGAAAGCTAACGAAAGGGGGGACGTTTATGAAGAACAAAAAGAGAATACTTCTATATGCCGTAAACGCACTCCTTCTCATCCTGATTGGAGTTTGTCTTCTGCGTTCAAGCTATTACAGTAATGTTCTACTTAGCCAGCAGACAGCAAAATATTGGGCGGGTGACAGCAAAGAGCCCTTTTCTCAGGTTTCGTGCTATTTACCGGTTAATAAAACGGTTCCTTTAGACACAATTTTATCTATACGTAAAAGTATAGATAAAAAGCTTGTCGAAGCAGGCGTCAAGCCGGAGGAAGAGGGGAAAAGCTGGACTGACTGCTATTCCACTTCAGAAACATTAACGGTTAAAGGCGAACGAGATTCGTCCGAAGTTACGGCAATAGGCGTAGGCGGAGAATTTTTCCTGTTTCATCCGTATGAGCTTGTTTCCGGCAGTTATATTAATGACGATGATTTGATGAAAGACAGGGTCGTGCTTGACTATGAGCTTGCCTGGAAGCTCTTTGGCGGAACTTCACTTGAGGGTATGGCTGTTTCGATAGGCGGAACGCCGTATTATGTGGCTGGCGTAGTTCGCAGGGAAACGGATAAGTTTTCGAAAAAAACCCTCACAGATGAGCCTGCAATGTTCATGTCATTTTCTACATTGGCTGCCATGAAAGAGGGAACAGGCGTTAGCTGCTATGAGCTCGCCATGCCGGACCCGATTACTAATTTTTCCAAGACCTTTGCGGAAGAAAGCTTTAAGACCCAAAATGGAATAATTGTCGAAAACAGTACTCGCTATGATTTCTCGAGTATATTTAAAATGTTCAAAGACTTTGGAAACCGTTCGATGATTAAAAATGGCGTTATCTTACCATATTGGGAAAATGCCGCAAGGGTTTCAGAAGTGTATATTGCGCGACTTTATGTTTATATTCTTCTTCTTGCCCTATTTCCGCTTATTTGTTTGATTTTCCTTGCTGTCAGGCTAATTAAGAACCTCAACGTAAAGCTGAAACGCCTTGGATTCAAGATATGGGACGCATGGGACGACAGGTATGCACGCAGTGCTGCATGGAAAGAGCGCAGAGCAATACGAAAAGAACACAGCATACCGTGGAAAGAGCGTTTAGCGCAAAAACGTCGCTCCAAAATCCTAAGTCACCACTTTGAAAAACATAGACAGAAAAGAGAAATTCAGGAAAAAGATTCTGAAGAACAGCAAGACCAAATCGAAAAGCAAACCGCTCTGGACGTAGAAAGTATAGTCCGTGAAATCATGAATGAGATTGAAAGTTCTGACTCAAAGTCATGAGCGTGTATGGGCTTTAAAAAAATAAAACAGCAAGACGCAGGTTATTTTGAAAGCCTGCGTCTTGCTTTGCTTTAGATAATTTTTGTGTTGTCATTTCAAAAATCTTCGCTATTTCAGACCGAGTGACATGATGTGCTCCCGTACAAGCGTATTTACACCGTCGAAATCTACGTTGGGATTGAAGATACTTTCGATTTGATCGTGAATACGCTTTGATTCGGCTAGCACCGAAAAGCTTTCGTTCAAAAGCGCATCAATTGTTTTTTCACAGCGGCGCATCTCGGGTCGTGATCTTTTAAGTCGTTCAATATCTGCCAAGGCGTCAAGTCTTATGTGGCGGGCGTCAGGAATGTTTGCCAGAGCCGAATCGGATGCCAAAAATCCGAGTGATAGCGAGGGCACAAGCACCGCTTCACATACATCCGGAGTAAGTGGGCTTGGGCAGACTATTACGTCATGTCCCGCTTCACTAGCCGCTTCCGCAATGCTTTGCAGGGCCGCTCCGGCCATCCGCAGTCTGTTCTCAAAAACATAGAAACGATTACAGAGTGCCTTTGCGGTTTCGGGGAAGGAAGACAGCCCTTGGCAGGTTAGTGCACTCAAAAAACGGTATTTTATTTGACCTTTTTCCCTGTGTCGTTTTCCGAATTCGCGCAGGGCTATTCCACTGACCCGTTTTACAGCCGCTTCTTTCTCAGAGTCCGTTGAAAACCCGTTTTGCCATCCACTTTGAAGCTCTCCGGCAGCCGCAATCAATGAATAGGCCTTTTTATAGCAAGCACTGCATTTGCTGTAAAGTTCTTTAAGCTCTGTTTTGTAGTCGCCGATTGCTTCATAGTCATAGAATGTGCCAAGGTCGATATAGGCGGAATCCACACAGGCAAGATGAGTGTCAGTAATGTGAGGCGATGTGCCGTCAGTATACGCTGTTTTCAGTTCGGGGATATAGATGCCGTCAAGCGATGAGGGATCGCCTGAGCACACTGCGTATTCAACGCTTAATCCCTCTCTTTCGGCGGCATTACCGAGCATTTTCATAAAGCTTGATTTTCCGCAGCCCGGTCCGCCTTTAATAACCCAGAGAAAGTTGCCGTCGGATAAGGATACGAAGCTGTCATAAAGGGAGTAGAAGCCGCGGCAGGTGTTGCCCCCAAGAAAATATCGCAAAATGCGTTGGTCGTTCATAATGTTTTCAGTCCCTTCCACAACGTGAGAATACTGTTTATTCTCTATACATTATGCAAAGACAGAAACTTTTGACCGCCTAAAACGGGCTGTTTGGGGACATTTAATAAATGTTTTTTATACCATAATGTTAATCAGAGAAAAAAGATAGGATGACCCTTAGGTCATCCTATCTTAGTGTAAAGACAAAGTCAGTATTCGTGAGGAATTAAAGCTCCACGGTTCCGTTATAGACAAGGCTAACGTTGCCGGTAAGATATACGGCCTCGTCAGTATAGTTAACGACAAGCTCACCGCCGCGCACCTTAACCGTGATGTCCTCGCCTTTTTCGCAGAAACCGTTTTCAACAGCGGCAACAACAGCCGCACAGGCTCCCGTTCCGCAGGCAAGAGTTTCTCCGTTGCCGCGCTCCCAAACACGCATTTTCAGAGTGTTGCTATTTACAACGCGGACAAATTCTGCATTCACGCGTTCGGGGAATAGAGGGTCGTTTTCAAAGAGTGGGCCGACAATGGGAACATCCACACGGTCAACTCGGTCACAGAATACAACACAGTGAGGATTGCCGATATTAACGCAGTTAATGGAATATTCGCCGTCTGCAATCTTAAGCTTGCGACCGATTACACGCTCACCGTCAAGCTTGACCGGAATTATTGCGGGGTTTAGCTCAGCTTTTCCCATGTTGACGCGGACAGAACGAACCTCACCGCCGAAGGAATAGAGTGTTAGCTCCTTGATTCCGCTTTCGGTTTCAATGCTCATCTCCATTTTTGGTACTATACCGCGGTCGTGAAGATATTTGCCGACGCAGCGCATACAGTTGCCAGCCATACCGCTTTCCGAGCCGTCCGCGTTGAAAATACGCATTTTTGCGTCTGCAATATCGGAACGCTCAATGAGTGCGACACCGGTTCCGCCGATGCCGAAGTGACGGTCGGCAAATGTCGTGCTTAGCGATTCGGGGCACGATATGCTGCCATCGAAGTTCTCAAAAAAGATGTAGTCGTCGCCGCTGCCTTGCATTTTCGCAAAAGGCAGAACCTCGCGCTTTGTACGCATATGGGCAATGTCCACAAGCTCCGTGTTGTGCTCGTTGTAGCGGCTTGAAAGCATATCGGCGAGCGCATTTGCAGTGTCCAGAGAAGTCAGGCACGGGATGGAAAGCTGGAGCGCACGACGGTTTATGCGAATATAGTCGTTTACATAATTCGGCTCAGTTGTGCCTGTCATTATTAAATATGAGATTTTGCCGTCCTCGAGCAGGTTCAAGACGTTGTTGTCGTCGCAAAGCTTGCCTACAACGCTTACGTCGGCACCCAGACGCTCAATTTCGCGTGCGGTGCCGTCCGTAGCGTAGAGTTTGAAGCCGAGGTCATCAAATTTGCGGGCAAGGTCAATTAGCTCGAAACGATCCTGCTTGTTGACGCTGATGAAAACACCCTTTTCGCTGTTTTTGGAGTGGGAATCAAGGTGGAAACCAGCCGACAAGAGTCCCTTGAAGAGTGCTTCTTCAAGCGTTTTTCCGATGCCGAGAACTTCACCAGTGGACTTCATTTCGGGACTGAGGGCGGAATTTACACCCAGTAGCTTTTCAAAGGAGAACACAGGAACCTTTACCGTTACATAAGGAGGCTGTTTGTAAAGACCCGTGCCGTATGGGAGGTCTTTCAGCTGCTCACCGACCATCAGGCGTGTCGCAATGTCGACCATTGGAAGCCCTGTGACCTTGCTGATATAAGGAATCGTTCTTGAAGCGCGGGGGTTGACCTCGATTACATACAGTTCGCCACCGTAGATGAGGTATTGTATGTTGACAAGCCCGCGAGTACTCATAGCAAGTGCGAGTTTAGTTGAAACATCGATAATGTTAGTCAGCATTTTGTCGCTGATGTTGTAAGGGGGATATACAGCGATGCTGTCGCCGCTGTGAACGCCCGCACGCTCGATGTGTTGCATTATTCCAGGAATCAGAACGTCAGTTCCGTCACAAATTATGTCAACCTCAAGCTCTGTACCCATCATGTATTTATCGACGAGAACCGCGTTTTCAATGCCCTGTGCGAGGATTAGCTCCATGTATTGGCGCACATTTTCTTCCGAATAGGCGATGGTCATATTCTGACCGCCGATAACATAAGAGGGGCGTAGCAAAACGGGGTAGTTGAGGGCTTCGGCAGCGTCCAGAGCCTCAACCATGGTGGTTGCAGAAAGACCCTTCGGACGGCGAATGTTGAAGCTTTCTAGAAGTGCGTCAAAGCGTATGCGGTCTTCCGCAAGGTCGATGCTTTCGGCGGAAGTGCCGAGAATATTAATACCTGCATCGCTTAATGAGTGGGTTAGATTTATGGCAGTTTGTCCGCCAAAGGCGACCACAACACCGAAGGGCTTTTCGACATCAATGACGTGCATGACATCCTCAAAGGTTAGTGGTTCAAAGTAAAGCCTGTCCGCTGTATCAAAGTCAGTTGAAACGGTTTCAGGGTTGTTGTTAATTGTAATGAGCTCATAACCAAGCTCTTTTAGGGTTTTCACGCAATGCACCGAGCTATAGTCAAACTCGATTCCTTGACCTATGCGGATAGGCCCACTTCCGAGAACTATGACTCGCTCACGGCCTTCCTTTATGAAAGGACGCGCTTCGCAGTGTGCGTCACAGGTGGAATAGAAGTAGGGCGTTTCAGCGGCAAATTCCGCGGCACAGGTGTCAACCATTTTGTATGAGCATTTTGCGGAAGCAGTAACTTTACCTCCCGATAGGCGCTCTAAAGCCTTGTCTGTGTAGCCGTAATATTTGCCCTTCTTATAGCTGTCTTCGGACAGACCCTTGCCAGAAATTTCGATTTCAAAATCCGCAAGGTTTTTTAGCTTATGCAAAAACCAAGGGTCAATTTTCGTTATCTCGTTAATAGTTTCAACGCTGACATTCTGTTTCAAAGCACTGAAAACTGTGAACAGACGCTTGTCGTCAACCTTGTGCAGCTCGGAAATTATGTCAACCGAAATTGGAACCTTTGGGTTGAGTGTGTCAAGCCCCAGTTCCGCACCGCGCACAGCCTTCATAATTGCGGCTTCGAAGCAGGAAGCTATCGCCATAACCTCACCAGTGGCCTTCATCTGAGTTCCCAAGGTGCGGTCAGCGACGACAAATTTATCAAAGGGCCATTTCGGAAGCTTGCACACAACGTAGTCGACTGTTGGCTCAAAGCAGGCGCTTGTTTTGCCGGTTACGTCGTTACGAATTTCGTCCAAAGTGTAGCCAAGAGCGATTTTTGCAGCTACCTTCGCAATCGGATAGCCTGTTGCCTTGCTCGCTAGTGCTGACGAGCGCGAAACGCGGGGGTTGACCTCGATAACAGTGTATTCGAAGCTGTAGGGGTTAAGAGCAAACTGGCAGTTGCAGCCACCCTCAATTCCAAGCTCGGTTATGATGTCGAGTGAAGCTGAGCGCAGCATTTGATATTCTCTGTCAGAAAGCGTCATAGCCGGAGCAACAACAATACTGTCACCAGTGTGAACGCCGACGGGGTCGAAGTTTTCCATGCTGCAAACAGCGATTACGTTGCCCGCTCTGTCGCGCATGACTTCAAACTCGATTTCCTTCCAGCCTGCAATGTAGCGCTCAACCAGAATTTGAGTTATAGGGGAGAGCATAAGCCCGTTTCGCGCGATAACTCTAAGCTCAGCTTCGGTAAATGCAACACCGCCGCCGCCACCGCCAAGTGTAAACGCAGGTCGAATGATTACGGGATAGCCAATTTCGTCAGCGATTTCCACAGCGCGTTCAAGCTCGGTTGCTACGGCTGAAGGAATGACTGGCTGACCGATTTTGAGCATCGTATCGCGGAAAAGCTGCCTGTCTTCGGCTTTGTCAATCGCCTCGGCGGAGGTGCCAAGCAGTCGTATACCCATCTTGTCAAGATAGCCTTCCTTGCTAAGCTGCATTGCGATGGTAAGGCCTGTCTGTCCACCCAGCGATGCAAGCAGGCTGTCCGGATGCTCTTTTTCAATAATACGCTTTACCGTTTCGGACGTAAGCGGTTCAAGGTAAATTTCGTCCGCAAGGGTTGTGTCGGTCATGATGGTTGCAGGGTTGGAATTGACGAGGACAACATTCAAGCCTGCCTCTTTTAAAACACGGCAAGCCTGATTTCCAGCATAGTCAAATTCCGCGGCCTGACCGATTACGATAGGACCAGAGCCTATGACGAGCACTTTTTTGATTGATTTTTCTAGTGGCATTAGTTTTTACCTCCATCCATTAGTTCGAGAAATTTTCTGAAGGCAAATCTCATATCTCGCGGGCCGCAATGGGCTTCGGGGTGAAACTGAAGGGAGAACGCATTGAGCGACGGATAGTCAAGACCTTCGCAGGTATTGTCGTTTAGGTTTACATAACTTAGCTGAGCAATGCTTAAGTCGAGGCTGTCAGATAACACCGCATAGCCGTGGTTTTGCGAAGTTATGTAAACCCGACCGCTCTCGATGTTCTTTACAGGCTGATTGCCCCCACGGTGTCCATAGCGTAGTTTCTCGGTTTTACCTCCTGCCGCAAGTGCGAGAAGCTGATGCCCGAGACAAATTCCAAAAATCGGCACTTTTCCAAGGAGCTTCTTGATTTCAGCGATACACTCTGTGTTTTCTGCAGGATCGCCAGCGCCGTTCGAGAGCATGATTCCGTCAGGCTTCATGGCCAATATCTCGCTTGCTTTTGTGTTGTGCGGAAAAACCGTGACCTTGCAGCCAAGCTCGGCAAGCTCGCGAATAATGTTTCGCTTTGCGCCGT
The DNA here is from genome assembly GCA_964560435.1 of uncultured Oscillospiraceae bacterium. GTDB lineage: Bacteria > Bacillota > Clostridia > Oscillospirales > Oscillospiraceae > UBA2658. The sequence goes on along the minus strand of CAZLLK010000020.1, from coordinate 9,270 downwards.
AGTCGATAAGAGCAACTGAATACTGTTCTTTGCCTTTCGGCGCGACGATATAAGGGCTTTTTGTGCTGGTTTCGGCAACAACACCCGTAACTTTATAGGGCTTAATGGTGTCGGGAATGCCCTCGGGAAGAGTTCTGGTTATTATAGCATTCATAACGCCTGTTTCACGGATTATTTGAGTTATCTCTCGCGTATCGACGCCACAAATACCGACGACACCCTGGTTCTTAAGAAAATTATCCAGCGTTTCTTCACAGCGGAAGTTCGAGGGGTCTTTGCACCAGTTGCGCACCACAACTCCGCGAGCGTGGCATTTCCAGCTCTCGTAATCCTCGTGAATTATGCCGTAGTTTCCCATTTCGGCGAAGGTGTGCATGATGATTTGTCCGGCATAGCTGGGGTCTGTAAGCGTTTCCACGTAGCCCACGACACCTGTTGTAAATACCAGTTCGCCTAAAGTATCACCCTCGGCTCCGAAGGCTTCACCCTCGAAAACACGGCCGTTTTCCAGTATCAAATAAGTCTTACTCATGCTTGCTTATCTCCAAGAAGTTTGACCAAAACAGCCTTCTGGGCATGGAGCCTGTTTTCTGCTTCGTCAAACAACTCGTTGGCATGGGCTTCAAGAACCTTGTCGGTTATTTCCTCTCCGCGGTGGGCTGGCAGACAGTGCTGAACCATTGCATCGGGCTTTGCGGCGGCCATGACGTCGTCGTTGACCTGGAAGTTCTGGAAAATGACACAGCGGTTTTCGCTCTCGTCCTCCTGACCCATGGAGGCCCACACATCGGTGTAGATAACATCCGCATCCTTAGCTGCGGCAAGAACGTCGCTCGTGCAAGTGAAGTCACCGTTTTCGGCGGCCCACTTCATAAGTGCGGCATCGGGTTTATAGTTTTCGGGGCAGGCTATCGCAACAGACATCCCCATTTTTATGCAGCCGACCATGAGGCTGTTTGCCATATTGTTACCGTCGCCTATGAAGCAGAGCTTTAGTCCCTTAAAGCTGTGCTTGTATTCACGTATTGTCATGAGGTCTGCCAGCACCTGACAGGGGTGGGCATAATCCGTAAGGCCGTTGATTATAGGGATAGAGCCGTGCTCGGCGAGAGCCTCGACCTCGGATTGGTCAAAGGTGCGTATCATAATGCCATCAAGGTAGCGAGAGAGTACTCTTGCTGTGTCCTTAACAGGCTCGCCGCGTCCGATTTGAAGGTCACGCGAGGAGAGGAAAAGAGCGTTTCCACCGAGCTGATACATACCGACTTCAAAGCTTACTCTTGTGCGGGTTGAGCTTTTCTGGAAAATCATTCCGAGCGTTTTGCCCTTTAAGAGGTGGTGCTCAATGCCGTTTTTTCTCTCGTATTTGAGTTGGTCAGCGAGATTAAGTATTCCGGTGATTTCCTCAGGGCTGAGGTCGGAAAGCTTTAATAAATGATTCATTGTGCGATAACTCCCTTCAAAATCTGTATTGCTTTTTGCAGTTCTTCCTGACTAATGTTAAGCGGCGGAAGCAGTCTGACCTTGCTTTTTGCCGTTAATACGATTACACCTTTTTCGAGACATTCGTGCGCGATTTCCTTTGCGTCCTTCTCGGTCTCTACTCCAATCATCAGTCCCAGACCTGTAACGGACTTTACGCCTTTAGCCCCTTCAAGCTCCGATTTGATGTATTCGCCCTTTCGTTTGACCTCAGACATAAGTGCGTCGTCGATTCTTGAAAGTATGTTCAAGGCACCAGCCGCGCAGATTGGGTTTCCTCCGAAGGTGGTGCCGTGCGTTCCGGCCGTGAGGGTGTTTTCAACCTTTTCTCCGAGCATTGCGCAGCCAAGTGGAAGCCCCCCACCAAGACCCTTTGCAGTGGTCACGATGTCGGGAAAAATGTCGTACTGCATATAGGCGTAGAGCGAGCCGGTTCTGCCGTTTCCGGTCTGAACCTCGTCGACTACGAGCAGAATATCGCGCTTCGCACAGAGTTTTGCGACCAAGGAGACGTATTCCTTGTCAAGAGGATTAACACCGCCCTCGCCCTGAACCAGCTCTAGCATTACGGCACAGACAGTATCGTCACAAAGCGTCTCAAGTGCCGCAAAATCATTCGCCGGAGCATATCGGAAACCCTCAAGGAACGGGCAGAAATGAACGTGCATCGCGTCCTGCCCAGTTGCAGTCAGCGTTGCCATCGTGCGTCCGTGAAAGCTGTTAGTAAGAGTGAAAATTGTGCTTCGTTCCGCACCGTATTTATCGTGAGAATACTTTCTCGCGCACTTGATGGCGCATTCATTTGCCTCTGCGCCCGAATTGCAGAAGAAAACCTTTTTCAGCCCTGTTTTTTCGCAGAGCATCTGAGCAAGCTCGACCTGCGGCTTCGTGTAGTAGAGGTTTGAGAGATGCGAAAGCTTGTGCAGTTGTGCTTCGACGGCCTTTACCCATTCGTCGTCACAGGCTCCAAAAGCGTTGACACCAATTCCACTTCCGAGGTCGATGTATTCCTTGCCGTCGATATCAAGAATTTGCGAACCCTTGCCCTCAGCAGCGACAAGCGAGGCTCTGGCATAGGAGTTGGCAATGTATGCTTTGTCAAGCTCTATTATATCCATTCTTTTCACGCTCCATAATTATGTAAACCGATTAGACGAACATCGTGCCGATACCTTCATCCGTAAGAGTTTCAATTAGTATAGAGTGGGGGACACGCCCGTCGATTATGAATACCTTTTTAACTCCACGGCGTATCGCTTCAATACAGCAGTCCACTTTTGGAATCATGCCGCCCGAGATAATGCCTTCGCGTATCAATTGGGGTGCTTCACTTACGTTGACTACGGGGATTAGTGAAGTTGCGTCGTCCTTGTTGCGTAGAAGTCCCGAAATGTCCGTCATGGACACCAAGCTTTCAGCTTTTAGAGTTCCTGCAATGCGGCTTGCCGCCGTGTCGGCGTTGATGTTGTAGCTGTTGCCGTCCTTGTCATAGCCGATGGTCGAAATTACAGGTATATACCCCTTGTCGAGGACATCTAAAATAGGTCTGGGGTCGATATTTACAATCTCGCCAACATAGCCCAAGTCGTCGCGGAGCTTTTCCGCTTCAATCATGTGCCCGTCCATGCCCGAAAGCCCGATTGCGCGCCCACCCATATTGCCGATTAGGTTAACAAGATTTTTTGAAATTTTGCCAGCAAGCACCATCTGCACGACCTCCGAAGTGTCCTTGTCGGTAACGCGAAGTCCATCGATAAACTCAGTCTCTTTGCCCATCTGCTTGAGCGTGTCGTTTATCTCGGGGCCGCCGCCGTGAACCAGAACGACTTGGATGCCGATAAGCGAAAGCAAAACAATATCTCCCATTACGGCGCGCTTCAAGTCCTCGTTGACCATTGCGCTGCCGCCGTATTTGACAACGACGATTTTATTATTGTAGCGCTGAATATAGGGGAGCGCCTCAATAAGCACCTTTGCCCTTTGCGCATTTGTCAGTTTTTCATCCACAATACCGACCTCCTAAAATATTATGTTAACTGCGATAGTCGCCGTTTATCTTCACATAATCGTAAGTCAAGTCACAGCCGAACGCGGTTGCAGAAGCGTCACCATCACCGAGTGAAACGTTGATGACAATGTTGCTGCACGATAAAACTTCCTTTGCCTTTTCCTCGGAGAAGTTAATGCCGCCGCCGTCTTTGCAGACGTAGATTTCGCCAGCGTCAGATTTGAAGCCGACACCGACTTTGCTGATATCGACATCCGCACCGGCATAGCCGATTGCGCAGAGGACTCTGCCCCAGTTTGCGTCCGCACCGAACATTGCGCACTTGAAAAGGGGAGAGCAGATGACGGATTTTGCGACTAGCCTTGCGTCAGATTTGCTCTTAGCACCTGTAACCACACATTCAAGAAGCTTCGTTGCGCCCTCGCCATCCTTGGCAATTGAGCGGCTGAGGTTCAGGCTAAGCTCGAAGAGCGCCGCCTTGAAAAGCTCGTAATCTTCGCCCTCGGAGCATATTATTTCGTTTTCCGCCATACCGTTTGCCATGACTATCATAGTGTCATTTGTTGAGGTGTCGCGGTCGACGCTTATCATGTTGAAGGTGTCAGCAATACTGTAATCTAAAGCCTTTTGAAGCATATCAGGCGCAATTGCGGCATCCGATGTTACGAAAACGAGCATGGTTGCCATGTCGGGATGTATCATGCCGCTGCCCTTGGCGATTGCGCCCATTTTGACCTGCTTGCCACCAAGCTCAAATTGAAGCGCGACTTCTTTTTTTACAGTATCGGTGGTCATAATGGCGGTTGCGGCATCGTCGGAGTTTTTTCCTAGCCCCATTACCAGCGCAGACATACCGTTTGTAATTGGGTCAAGACTGAGTTTTTGACCGATGACCCCTGTTGAGGCGACAACCACGTCTCTCGAGTCAATTCCTGTGTACTTTTTAACGAGGTCGCACATTCCCTCGGCAATCTCGATACCATTATCGTTGCAGGTGTTCGCGTTACCGCTGTTTGCAATAATTGCTCTGGCATAGCCATTAGCAAGGTGCTTTTGCGTAACGATTACCGGTGCGCCTTTAACAAGGTTTTTAGTATAAACTCCCGCTGTTGCAGCCTTTTTTTGGCTCACTATTAGTGCGAGGTCTTTTTTATCTGCTTTTCTGATGCCACAGGCTATTCCCGAGGCGATAAAGCCCTTCGGTGCGCATATTCCACCAGTGATGTAGTTCATGTTATGTAAACCTCCGTATGATATTCTAAATTGTTCTAAAGTCTAAACTCAACCAAGCTCAAGTCCCGTTTCCTCGGGAACACCACACATGATGTTGAAGCACTGTATTGCAGCTCCGGACGCTCCCTTGCCGAGATTATCAAATCGGGCGGAGAGCAGAATGCTGTCGTCGTTTCCGGAAACAAAAATCTCCATGTCGTCACGCCCAGCGAGTGCGTTCGTGAAGAGTGCGGAGGGCTCTTCGTCCATGACCTTCACGAGCGTGCTTCTCGCATAGTGCGCTTTGAGGACTTGACGTATGTCGGAGATTGAGTGCTTGCCATTCAGCGCCGATACGTGTAGAGGCACAGTAACCAGCATTCCCGAGTGGAAATCATCTACAATCGGCATGAAAATGGGGGCTTGGCTTAGGCCGCACTGCGCAACGATTTCGGGGATATGTTTGTGGCTTTGCTCCATTGCGTAAAGTTTTGGACTACTTAGCTCGGAGCTTCGTGCCAAATTTCCATAATCCGCAATCATCTTTTTTCCGCCTCCGCTGTAGCCGGTGAGAGAGGTGCAGCATAGGGGATAGTGCGAAGTGATTATTCCCGAGGAAATAAGCGGATAAATGAGCGAAATAAAACCGCTGGCATGACAGCCGGGAGACGCAACGTATTTCGCCGCGTGAATATCGTCCCTGTGCTTTGGGGAAAGCTCGGGAAAACCGTATGCCCAACCACCAGTTGTTCGGTGCGCTGTTGAGGTGTCGATTATTCTCGAGTTCGTTCCCTTTGCAAGCTCCACGGTTTCAAGTGCCGCGTCATCGGGAAGGCATAGAAAAACAAAATCGGATTTTTCGATTAGTCTTTTAATTTCCAGAGAATTCTTTCGAAGCTCACTGTCAATCTCCAAAAGCTCGACGTCACTTCGTAGCTTTAAGCGGGAATGAAGCCTAAGACCGGCAGTGCCCTCCGAACCAACTATAAAAACCTTAACCAATGTCATCACCACCGAATAAATATTCATATTATATGAATATTATACATTAAGATGTGAGCAATAGCAAGCTCGCATTGCATAATTATAGCATAATCTTTTGACAAAAATCGGAATATTGTTTGTACAGAAATACAAAAGTTCAATATTATCGTTCTTATATCAGCGCAAAAAAAAGCCCAAAATCATAAATAATGATTTTGGATTATCGAATAGAAACACGTATAAATTGAATAGCAACGTTCGGGCTTTCCTTCTTCGTGCTCGCAATATTGAAGTGGATTTTGTAAACTTTGTTATAATTCATAATTGCCTCCCGACATAAAGAGTGCGCAGAATGCGCTGAACACACATCTTTCCTATTTTGCACTATAATTCCAAAAAAATCAAGCCCTACCGCAAAAAAACTTTGCGGTAGGGCAAAAAATTATACGATATGTCGTGCGCCGACATAATGTTTTGCATAGTAGCTTTCAGAAAGGTCACTAATTATTACTTTTCCGCTTCCTGAGCTTGCGTGAATAAACTGTCCGTCTCCAATAAAAATTCCAACGTGACCAATAGAGGAAGATGAGGAAGAAAAGCAGATGGGGTCGCCGACCTGGAGATCTGACATTTCGACATATGTACCGTTTTCATAAATGGCGGCAGCGGTACGGTTAATGGTGTAGCCACATTCTTTATACACATAGTTGACAAGTCCGGAACAGTCGAAGCCTTTTTCGGAAGAACCGCCCCAGACATAGGGGACACCTAGATACTTCATTGCGGTGTCGACAATAATCTGACCTTCATCTGATGGAGCGCTAAGATCGGCAATACCGCCGTTAAGTGAGAAATAGTCGCTGAAGACAAACCCTGATTGATTGCCGCATTTCACTTTGTACCAGTTGCCATATACACCCAATACTTGCATTTCGGTTTCGTTAGCGAATGTTCCGACAACATTGGAGCTGAAGCCCGCGTCGTCGTACAGTAGAACATCATCGCCGAAGATTTTGCCGTTACCGAAGTCGCCTTCGAGGTTTTCTCTGATATTAAGGAATTCTGAGGACATGAAGCCCGTTGCACCGCGATATACAACTTTGAACCAGTTATCGCTGACCTTTTCTCCTACGACTACGAGAGATCCTTGATACGAAATGCCGAGTACGGCAGCGTTGGCGCTTGGCTCGGTGGAAAGCTTTATCGAATCTGCATTAACGGTTGCTCCTCCGATGCTTGTGGCAAAGGCAGAAACAGAAAGTGTGCCTACGAGCGCCGATGCGATTGCGATGGTTTTAAAATACTTAAAATTCATGCTATTCCTTTCGCAAAATCGGGGAAAAGATACTCCCGAAAGACCTTTTGCTGGGAAATGGTTTACTTACTGAGCAAGAGCTCTGTCAAGCCAGACGGACGCAACATCCATTGCGGCATAAAGGCTGTCTTTTTCACTCTTCTTTACGATACTGTCACGAGACTTGAGCTCGGGGTCTGTCAGCTGAAGCTGAACGGATACCTTCGTAGCAACGTCCATGTCTTTGACTTTTTTGGAGTCAATAACCTGAAGCAAAATGATGTATTTGTCGGACATACTGCCAAAATAAATCATATTATCCTTGCGGCGGAGAGGGTGTCCTTTATATTCGAGTACTGCTGCTTTTTCTTCTGTCATGTATTTTCAATCCTTTCTTTTGAATCGGAAAAGAGGTTGCTAATTAGAACGTAACCAAATTGTAACACATTGTTTCCTTATTGTCAACGAGAGTGAGAGAAAAACTGTGTGCTTAAAAAGAAAGAAAAACTGCCTGCCAGCGTCATGCGGACAGGCAGTTTGCACAGGCCTTACTTATAATACTCAATTGCGGAAGCAAATAGGTGCATATCGTAAAGACCTTCCACGTTCTTGTAAAGACTATCACCGATGCGTTCGGAATGACCCATTTTTCCGAAAACGCGTCCGTCGGGAGAGGTAATGCCCTCAATGGCACAAACACTGCCGTTGGGATTAAAGCGAATATCTTGAGTTACATTGCCGCTAAAATCAACATACTGGGTCGCAATCTGTCCGCTTGCGCCGAGCTTTTGAACAAGCTCATCGCTTGCAAGGAAGCGGCCCTCACCATGCGAAATTGGAACCGTGTAAATTTCACCGACCTTTGTGTTCATCATCCACGGAGATAGGTTTGAAGACACAGAGGTGTGCACAAGCTTTGATTGATGCCGGCCGATGTTGTTGAAGCTCAAGGTGGGGAAGCTCTCGTCGGTGTCCGTAATATGTCCGTAGGGAACAAGTCCGAGCTTAATTAGAGCCTGAAAACCATTGCAAATTCCAAGCATCAAACCGTCACGCTGACCCAAAAGCTCCTCGACTTCGTTACGGATAGCGGCGTTACGGAAAAATGAAGTGATGAACTTCGCACTTCCGTCAGGCTCGTCACCACCGGAAAAACCTCCGGGAATGACCACCATCTGAGCGGTTTTCAGCTCTTTTGCAAAGTGTTCAACTGACTGGGAAATGTCTGCTTGAGTAAGGTTTCTGATGACGATAATTTCCGCTTCAGCACCGGCTTTTTCAAGCGCTTTTGCGGTGTCGTATTCGCAGTTTGTTCCCGGGAAAACGGGGATTATTGCTTTGGGACGTGCAAAGGAGAGCCTAGGTTTTGCAATGCTTGCGGTTCGCTCGTATGAATAGGGGACGGTGAGTTTGTCCTCGGTTGTTATGTTACAGGAATAAACGCTTTCTAGCTTGTCCTCATATGGCTTCTGCAAATCGCTGAGAGACAAAACCTTGCTGTTCCACGCAATTTCAGCCTTTTCGGATGTATGTCCGAGTGAAATCCCGACCAGCTCGTCACTGGTCATTTCAAGGATGAAGCTGCCATAGCGGTAGCCGAAAATGTCGTCCATCGAAACGCTGTTATCAAAAGTAAAGCCAAGTCCGTTGCCGATGCACATTTTGAATATGCCCTCTGCAACACCGCCGAAAGTCGGAGTGTATACTGCGCAGACCTTGCCACTACGTATCAGTTTTGTCACCAAACCGAAGTTTTCTTTGAGCGAAGCAGATTCGGGCAAACCGTCTGCGCCATAGCTCGGAGTAAGCAAACAAACCTTGTGAGCGCTTGACTTGAATTCGGGTGAAACAACGTTTTTAACGTTGTCAGTCGTAACAGCAAAGGAAATGAGAGTTGGGGGAACGTCCAGATTTTCAAAGCTTCCGCTCATCGAATCCTTGCCGCCGATAGCTGCCACACCCAAATCAAGCTGAGCAATAAACGCACCGAGAACAGCCGAAAGCGGCTTTCCCCAGCGTTTTCCGTCGCGCATAGGCTTTTCAAAGTACTCCTGAAAGCTGAGGTAAACGTCCTCAAAGGAGGCACCAGTCGCAATCAGCTTTGAAACCGACTCAACAACTGCGAGATACGCGCCGTGGTAGGGACTTTTTTCGCTTATATAAGGGTTGTAGCCATAAGACATGAAGGAGCAGGTGGGGGTATCGCCATGCTCACGAGAAATTTTGTGTACCATTGCCTGAACAGGCGTCTGCTGATATTTGCCGCCGAAGGGCATGAGCACGCTTCCGG
>CAZLLK010000019.1:0-44448 GCA_964560435.1 uncultured Oscillospiraceae bacterium | reverse complement strand
AAAGAAAAGTAAGCTGCTAAGCTAAAACGCCGGCGGTTAGCCTTCGGACAAAGAGTTTCTCTCCATGAACAAACAATGCGCGGAGGAAATTGAAAACGCTGAGCTTGAGCTATACGAGCTTGAACAGCAACAAAACTCAGCCACCGACTTCAAAAAACACATTGATACTATCCGTAAGGTTCTAACAGACGCAGAGAGGGACGCCGCCCAAGGCCTAATCAGCAAAGACTTCGTGGACAAGTATATTGATAAAATCTTTATCACTCCCGAGGAAGGCCAATTAAGGCTGGAAATCAAGATATTTACTGGAGAAATCACCTCTAAATACCTTCTTAATCTCAGAAGCCGTACGGGTCACACGTTTAAAAAGATGACTCCCGTACGAACTTCGAGCTTTGAGCGAAAAAGCAGGATTGTAAGCGGGCATAAAACGATGGTAAGGTACATAGTCGGAGTGGGGGTATGAGGAGGACAGGCTGAGCAGAGCCAAGAAAAATGATATAATAATCCCGCCTGCAATGAATAATGATATGCTCCCTTCATGAGAGACAGTGAAATGAAAAAACACTGTAGATCACGAAGGGAGCATATCATTTACGAGAAAGGGCGCACATTTTTTACTGTATTTCATGCTGGCACTATTGCTGTGCTTGGTGGTGTGGCAGCTTGTCCACACGGTTAAGTTCCGTTTGTGGCTGGCGTTGGTGCTGTGTGGTTTGCGCGTAGATTGACAAGTATCATCGACATTGTGCTTCCGAGCGCACCGGAAAGGTCACTTATATTTTGGCTAACCTTGTGTGGGCTACTGTGGCCATGGGGACGGTTGAGAGGCACGGAACACGAGAGACAGAAGCAGCAAAACTGAGCATTTCTTTACGATTTTAGGTCAACAGAACGATGTTGATTATTTGCTTCTGCCCTACCATAGTGTTTTTGTTGCTTTTTTTCAAAAGAACACTAGACATAGTACTTAAGCCTCATCTCAAAAATTCATTAACAGTCTTTATCACAAACTCTACATCATCATCAGTCAGCCACATATGTAGCGGCATGGTAATGATGTGCTGACTGATCTCATGTGCCTTGGGGCAAGTGCCATGGGCGTAGCGGTACATGGAATATTCAGTATTGTCGCGATAGTGCACGCCACCGTAAATATCGTGGGCGGCCAACTCAGAGAGCAGAGCATCCCGGTTGGGAACCACCATCTCGAAAATATGGTAGCTGCACTCGTCTGCATAGGGCGCACCGATAATCTGAATCTTCTGGTTATTCTCAAAGGCCTTGATATATTTGGCCACGATTTCCCGACGGCGCGCATTGTCCCGGTCTAGATATTTCAACTGCGCAAGGCCGATACCTGCCATGAAGGCGTTGCCATTATACTTGTAGCCCACATAATCCACATCGTATTTCCACTTATAGTTGCCCTGCGTGCTGGTTCTGGCATAAGTGTCCTTGTTGATGCCCATCCATGCCATTTGGCGGCAAATGGCGTCGTTCCGCACACAGACCGCAAGCGCTATGCCGAGCTCAGGCAGCAGAAGATAGCCCGAGGTCAAAATCCGGACGATCACAATGACTATGAAATGAAAATGTACTAAAACCGAATAACGCTGATAAAAACTGCGGACAATTGAAGTATGAGAAGGAGAGTGATAGATGTTTGGAGATAACCGTCAGGGACGTTAGAAAAACAGTTGAAATATGGCTCACTAACACCGAGAAGCAGAACGAGGCTTTGCGCGAGCAGCTAAAGCCGTTATATAAAGAGTACCGCGATAAAAAATACCTTGTCGCCGTGTTTCTGTCCGGCAGCCGCGAGCTGGCCGACGCCACCAGCGACCTTATCTGCTACAACCGCAAGCGGCTGGCAGAGCAGGAAACCGCTCGCGAGCGTCAGCAAGGAATGAGCATGACGATGTGAAAAATAAACGGAAGGAAATTTTATCTACTCCCGCTTTTCTGTGTTTTATCCTTGAATATTGAAAATGGAATTAAGCTTTCTTTAGGAGTTATGATTCCTATCGAATATAGATGTACTTTTGAATTTGTCGCGTAGTTGGTTCACGAAAACGCCCGCACCCCATACGGTCATTTTTATCTCAGCGTTGACACATTCAACTAACAACAAAGCCTTTTGCGTGGGGCTTTTTGCTCAAATATTTTGTAAATCCACCCATCGAATCAAGCAAATCATGCATGGAATGGTATGCTTTCTGTTTTGTCTCCAGTAGAACCATCTGTTAATACGATTTAACCTGTCTCGTAGGCATCCTAAGGCGCGCAGATAACATGCACGTAGTCTGTCATCCCGGGTCATTTGTGAAAAATCCTCTATGCAAAAAGAGCGTGACCCTCGTGTGATATCTTTACAGCTCAATTTCAGGAGAGGGAATTTGATATTACTCCGTCTGGGCTACTACTTTATTAAAGCCTCTTCTGCGTTCTTCGCAATCGCATATTCTTCTCTTTATTGATGCAAATTTTCCGTTTCTAGTCATGCGGCAACAATCCCTAAAGCACTTTTCCCAGCAAGTGGTATTCCCGGATTTTTAATTACCATACGATTGCTAAATATTATAATCATCGAACTGGTTCCCTGAAGAAAAAGTTCTGATGAATCTTGGTGTTTGTAGCCAACTCACGTATGGCAAGTTCCGGATACATGGCAACAACCTTCCGCAATGCTTTCCCCGTCACTTCGTTAACAGGTAGCGAATTGTTTATGCCAATCATCAGAAAGACTCGTTTAGGTTTCAGCTCTGCGATTCGTTCTAGTCTGGCTGTTAGACCTTCCACAGTATCTCCTCCAATGCCACGGTTCACGGTGCGCATAGAAAACATGTCCTGCGTAGGAAGGCCTTGGGTAATACTTTCGCCCAGAAAAAGGGTATCCACGGGACTATAAGAGTATCTGTTATAGTCTGATAGCATATCAACATATACACTTGCTACGTCAGGTGCTCCAGCGGCAGTTAGATTTTCAACATATTCCAACTCTGCATTAGATAAGGAAAGAAGTCTCTCGGTATGCTGCGTGATCACAACAGAAGATGAGCTTTGTGCGTTTTTCATATATATATAATGGCACTAATGCACAAAACCACTGCAGCAACGCCTACTATTACTTTTCTATTAAGCTTCATAATCAAACCTCGATACTAATAATATAAAAAAGCGCAGAAATAAAATCACTTACTCAGTGAGAAACCCCACTTCGTAAAATTTCTTTTTCATGGAAATCCCCTCTGCCAGTTTTTCTTTAATGACGGCCACAATTTGTTCCGAAGTGTGACCGTCGCCGAAGGGGTTTTCCACCGTGGAACAAAGCTGATGAAATGCGGGAGACAGCGCCTGCTCCATCGCCTTTGCAATGCTGTGCTGTTCCGCCTCGCAATGGATGACCGAGGCCGCCGCAAGGCGCCCCTTTTGCCGATCGCCGATGTCGACGGTGGGCACATGGAAGGCCGGCGCTTCCAAAATACCGCTGGAGGAATTGCCCAGCACCATGGCACAGCCCTGCATGGCGCTCAAATACCGCAAATACCCCATGCCGAAAAAGTCAATGGCGCGCTGTGGATGCGCATCCACATACGCGTCGATCAATGCGTTGATTTCCAATCCCCCGCTATCGGCGTTGGATTTGGTGAAAATCAGGCGAAGCTGCGGAAACTGTTCCAGCGCGGCAAAGAGTTCCTGCACCTGCTTGCCTTGGGTCTGCTGCTCCAGTGTGACAGGATGAAAGGTGATGAGGGCATAGGGCGCAGAGAGCGAAAAGCCAATCTGCGTGCCGACCTCTTCCTTTGTCAGCAGCGGTAGCGTCTTGATGTTCTCCACGCCCAGCGAGCCCACGTTGAACACACGCTCAGGCTGCTCGCCCAGCTGGATGACCCGCTTGCGGTATGCCTCGCAGGCGGTAAAATGGAGGGCGCTCATCTTGGTAATGGCGTGGCGAATGGCCTCATCCATGGCGCCCTCGGTGGTTTCGCCCCCATGGATGTGGCTGATGGGAATCTGGCAGGTCAAGGCGGCAATAGCAACGCCCAGCGTCTCATAGCGATCTCCCAGAAGCATCACCATGTCAGGCTTTTGCGACATAAAGTAGTCGGTAAAGGCGGTGATCGCATTTGCCATCACCTGCCCAACGTCCATGGGAGTATCTCCCTGCGTCAAAATGGGCAGGCAGGCGTCTATGGGCATGCTGTCCTTTCGGATTTCCTCCACCGTGTTGCCGTAGCGGGCATCCAGATGGGCGCCTGTTACCGCCAGCAAAAGCGTCAGGGATTCTTCCTGCTGTACCCGTCGAATGAGCGGACACAGCAGTCCATATTCCGCTCTGGTAGCGGTCACAATGCAAATTTTATGCTTCATGCCTGTATCAACTCATCCTCTGTATAGTCTCGTGCGGCACGCTGTCCGATCACCGTTTCCCAAAGCATGGGAGAAAGGCCGGTGCCAGGCCGCTTAGCCGTCAGGTTTTCCTCGGTAAAGACCTCGCCCTTGGAGATTGCCCGTTTTGCCACGATACTTTTCCTCGCGATGGCAATGTTTTTTCCCTCTGATGGACTAGGTTGCTTATACCCTGTTCCAATAGCTTCTTCTATGTGACGGATGGCAGTGACCATGGCGGTCAACTCTTGGGGTGAAAGACTCGCCCTATGGTCAGGTCCCTCCATATTTTTGTCCAGCGTAAAATGTTTTTCAATGACTGTTGCTCCCATGGCGGCTGCCGCGATGGGTACTTCGATGCCTTGGGTATGATCCGAATAGCCCACGGGAAGCCCTGTGGCCTTGGCGATGGTTGCCATGGCGGACAGGTTCACATCCTCAAAGGGAGTGGGATATTCCGTATTGCAGTGAAGGATCGTGATTTCCGGTGTACCAAATTGTTTTAGCAGATCCACGGCAGTCTGGATTTCCTCTATGGTACACATGCCCGTGGACAACACCACCGGCTTTCCCGTCTGCGCCAGCTGCCGCAGATAGGGGTAGTTGGTGATTTCGCCCGAGGGAATTTTCCAGAAAGGCATGTGAAGCGTCTGCAAAAATTCGATGCTGTCACTGTCAAAGGGTGTGGAGAGAAACGTGATGCCGATGGAGTTGCAGTAGTCTTGGAGCTGGACATATTCTTCCTTGGCCAATTCCAACTTTTTCAGCATAGAAAATTGGCTGTCATTGTTTTTCGTGTTTTCAATTTGGTATTCAGCCTTTTGAGCAGTCTTAACCACCAGATTCTCCGCCTTGAAGGTCTGAAACTTGACAATATCCGCGCCCGCCTCCTTGGCCGACAGCGCCAGCTTTTTGGCAAGCGGCAGACTACCGTTGTGGTTTACACCGGCCTCCGCAATGATTAAAGTGCGAGACATGGCATTCATCCTTTCCGCATACTGCCGCTTTTGACAAAGCTGTTTTCCGGGAGGGTGACCCCCTGAATCACCGTGGCGTTGGCGCCGATCATGCTGCCCTCGCCCAGATGAACTCCGCCGCACAACACAGCCCCCACGGCCACATGGCTGAAAGCCCCCACCACGCAGTCATGCTCCACAATTGAACCGGTATTTAAAATGACCATCTCACCGATTTTAGCCGCTGCATTGACCACGGTGCGCTTGCCCACAAAGGTTCCTGCGCCAATGGCGGCATCCGAAGCTATGATGGCTGTGGGATCAATGACGGCAGGTACGATAAATCCAATCTCTTTTAACTGCGCATATAGCCGGTTTCGCACCGTTCCCCTGCCCAGATAGCCTACGCACACAAAGGCATGGTGAATTCCGGAGGCATACAGCATCTCCAAACAGTCATCAGTTCCCAGAACTCCGTATCCCCGATAGGTAAACTCCTTTTGAGACAAGCTGTCGGTGAATCCCACAATCTCATAGGCAGCCTGCGCCTCAATGGCATCTACCACCGATTTTGCGTGTCCGCCGCTACCCAGTAATACAATCTTTTCCATGGCGCTCCTACGACATACTCACGCCAAGCTGGCGGCACATCTGCTCCATCTCTTCCATCTGCCCCATGTCCATCCAGCTCTTTTCACTGATGGGATAGGTGCCCACGGAAAAGCCCCGTTTCCGATAGTTCTCTGCCACATCGGGCATACCGATGAAGCGGTTTTCCTCCAGCTCCTCAATGACACGCGGCTCAATAAAGTAAACCCCAATATTCACCAGACAGGAAAACTCCGGCTTTTCTTGCATAGAAGCAATCTGGCCGTTTTCCTCCATCTGAATAACGCCGTAGGGAATGACCACGTTTTTCATGGCAGAGACAATGGTAATCACATTGCCCGAGGCCTTGTGATAGTCGTAAATGCACGAGTAGTCACAGTCCAGCAGAATGTCGCAGTTGGTGACGATGGCGGTATCGTGAATCTGCCCCTTCAAAAGGGACAACCCGCCACCAGTGCCCAAAAAGGTGGTTTCATCCACATAATGCACCTGATAGGGGTGGGAAATGTCATTGAAATACGCCTTAATCATGCTCTTTTTGTGGTTGAGAATCAGGTGAAATTCTTCGCTGCCATAGGCGAAAAAACGGTTGATGATATGCTCGGCGATGGGAATTTCCCCGATGGGGATGAGGGGCTTTGGCAGAATCTTGGTGTAAGGATACAGCCGCGTCCCCTTCCCCCCTGCCATCATAATGACAGGCAAGGGCTTTTGAAACCGGTGGATGGGAGTCTCGCCGGACAGATCGTTCCAAAAAACGGCATCTGTGAGCCGACCCTGTTCGTCCACCAGCGGAATGCCGATGTACTTCTCCCGCTCCATGATTTCCATGGCGTCTGCTTTATGCTCAACGGGGTAAGTAAAGGGCGTTTTGTTCATCACCTCGCCCACGGGGGCGGTAAAATCACCCTTGGCCAACATATAACGACGCATATCCCCGTCGGTAAAAATGCCCAGAAGCATCTGGAGGTCATCCACCACAAAAATCATCTTTTTGCCGCCTTCGTCAATGCACTTGACCGCTTGGTTCACCGTGCAATCGGGACGGACACACAGCTTTGAAAGATCCATCGTTCTTCTCCTTTCGGGGTTAGGCAAAGTCCTCGATGAGCTTGCAGACAGCCTGCACATCCTCCTGCGGCAGGTTGGTGCTGCAGGGCAGATTGACAATGCGGGCATAGAAATCCTCCGCCTTGGGGGTGGGCATGGCAAAATATTTTTGGAAGGGGGTTTGCAGGTGGTTCAGCTTCCAAATTGGCCGAACCTGCACCTGATGGTCGTTGAGATAGAGTAGCAGGGCGTCCCTCTTTTCAGCCGAGGGCGTATGCAGGCAGAAGGAATAGAACCAGCAGTTGGAACGCTCCGCACCGAAGAGCAAAATGGTTCCCGTCTGGTTGTCCTTCAGTAGACTTTGATACAGCGCGTAGTTTGTCCGCTTAATTTCCAGAAAACCATCCAGCTGCTCCAGCTGGGCAAGACCCAGCGCCGCCTGCAGATTGGTCATGCGGTAGTTATAGCCGTACTCCTCGTGGACGAAATACATCACATCGTCCTTGGCCTGCTGGGAGAGGTAGCGGATATGCTCCACCGTGGCTTTGTCGTTGGAGACCACCATGCCGCCGCCCCCGGTGGTGATAATCTTGTTGCCATTGAAGGAAAATACGCCGGCATGACCGATGGTACCTGCCATCCGTCCGGTATAGCGGCCACTACCCACCACAGAGCCCAGCGCTTCTGTGGCGTCCTCGATGACTGTCAGTTGATACTTCTCCGCAATGTCCATGATGGCGTCCATGTCGCACAGGTCTCCAAACACATGGACAGGCACAATGGCCTTCACGTTTTTTCCGCTCTCTGTTTCCTTCAAAACGCCCTGTGCAAAGGTGCAGCGGGTGTCGATATACGCCTGAATTTGCGCCGCATCCATGCACAGCTGGTCGTCGCAGTCGAAAAACACTGGGGTAGCGGACTGATACATCACTGCGTTGATGGTGGCGATAAAGGTCAATGTGGGTACGAGGACGATGTCCTCAGCCCCAACACCGAAATGACGCAGGCACAGGTGCAAACCGGCCGAGCCGGACTGACAGGCACAAGCGGTGTCCATTCCCAGATAGGCTCCGAATTTTTCCTCAAACTCCTTGATGCTGCCTCCTGCGGTGGAAACCCATTGGGATTGCACGGCTTCTACCACATACTTCTCTTCATTTCCATTCAAATTGGGAATGGACAACGGAATAAAATGTCCCATGTTTGAAGGCTCCTGTCTTGGCCGCCCTTAGCGGCTTTCTTTTAGTTTTTTTATGTCAATGGTCTCTTTAATGGACTCGTAATAGGCATACAGCGCCGCAATGGCCTGCTCCATTTTGGTATATTGCAGCGACGGGTATTCCGCCAGCAGGCGCGCATTGCTTCCTGTGTACTCCAAATTCCAGCCGTCCTTTAAAACGGTAAGCTCCAGATCCTTGCCGCTGACCTTGCACACCAGCTCCGCCAGATTCACCAGCTCCACGGGTTGACCGGTGCAGATATTATAGTCGTGATACTGCAAATCACTTCCCAGCGACCATTTTACAATGGCGGGGAAATCCTCGACGTACAAAAAGTCAAATTTGCAATTTTGCCGTACCGTCAACGGCAGACCAAACACCGCCTTGCAGCAGAGGTTGGAGAGAAACTTCATCTGCCAGTTTTCGTATTTCCCGAAAATGCCGAAAAGCCGCAGATTGTAGATGTTTTTGGATTTTCTGGTATCCTCATTGATGATGTATTTATAAAGACCGTAATAGTCCGCCGGCACGGTTTCGCCGATCTGCTCCTCCCGCACCATGGCCACGTCCGTCCGCTTGTCATACTCGGCGCCGCTGCCGAAGTAGATCATCTTGTCCACCATGGGGGCGAACTTTCGCAGATGATAGTACATTTGCAAGTCATACTGCATGGCGTTTTCAGCACCACAGTGGACGGTGCTGTGGTTGGCGCTGTGGATCACGTGAGAGATCTCATGGCTGTCCATGTACCGTGCCACCGCGTCATAGTCATATAAATTCAGCTCTTGGCTGGAGGGGGTCAGCAGGGCATACTCCCCTGCCAGATGCTCCTTGAGATTGCGGCCGATGAACCCTCTCGGGCCGGCACCGGTTAATAGGATTTGTTTCATGCTTCAAGACTCCGCTCTGCTGATGCCAGCATAAGAGATGCTACTTCCCCTTGCTCGAGGAAGGGGTACATGTCCTGCAGAGCAGGTGTTTTAAAGGTCCCATCTGCATTTTGGCGTGACATAACCTTGGGACACACAGGGTCATCCAGCCTCTGAGAAACCTCTAATAGGGCATAACCCTTGTTGGAATAAAGCCATTTTAATGCTTCTCCAATTTCTGCGTTAGTGCCGCACTTGCGGTAAGGGAAGCCAAAAGCACAGGCAATCTTTTCAAAGGATGGAAAGCTGACGCCGCTCTTTGCCGAACATCCCACCTCTGTGCCGTGGAAGAAGTTCTTTGCCGTCTGGCGAATGGCGTTGTACCCATCATTCTCAAAAATCACCATTTTCACTGGAAGATCGTACTGTACAATTGTCTGTAACTCCTGTAGATTCATCATCACACTGCCGTCTCCTGTCAGGCAGGTGACGCTTTCTTTTGCAGCAACAGCACTTCCTACTGCGGCAGGCAACTCATAGCCCATGGAACCGCAGTTTACGTTTGCAATCATTCTTTGATGTTCTTTCAGGGTTCCAATCTGATGCTTGGCGCTATTTGCCGTATTGTTTCCCAGAACAGAAATTTCGTGTTCCGGTGCATATTGATCATAGATATTCCAGAACTGATAGGAACAGACCCGATCCGCCGGCTGCACGCCCTCGGCGCCCTCGAACACGGAAAAACGCTCCTTGAGATGCCGGCAATAGGCAACCCAGTCCTCTGCCACGGAAACTTCACAGTTCACAGTCTTTGCCACCGCAAAGAACTTATGCAAATCACTTTGATAGAGCTTGGAAACCCGCACACCGGGCTTTCTGGATTCATTGTCGTCGATATCCACCATGAGAATTTTTGCCTTAGGGGCAAATAATTCCTGTGCAAAGCCGGTTGATTTAAATCCAAATGGGCATCCAAGCGCCAAAATAACATCCGCATTCTGAATGGCAAAGTTACCCGCCCGGTGTCCTATAGTGCCTGTCATTCCCAAATGCAGTGGATACTCCCGATAGCATACGTCTCCAGCAATTCCGGCGGCTAAGACAGGAACACCCGTGGCCTTAACAAATCGGCGAAAGCCTTGGAGATTGTGGCTATTTGCAATGCCGTTGCCGGCCAGAACGCAGGGGCGCTTGGCGTTGCGAAGGGTGGCCAGAATCTCCTCCAGTTCCTCTGTGGAAATCGAGGGAAGCGCCTCGGCACAAGGCTTGACGGGATACAGCTCCGCCTCCTCCACCAAGGCACTTTGCACATTCAGCGGCACATCCACCCACACCGGTCCACGGCGGCCGTTCATGGCCAGATCAATGGCCTTTTGCACTTCACGCCGCACGGAAAGAGGGTCTTGCAGCATCACGGCATACTTGGTCATGTTCTGCACAGAGTTGACAATATCAAACTCCTGCACGCCCCGATAGCGCAGCTTCAGCTCAGGCACGGACGCCATGGTGGTCTCATACCGCACCTGCCCGCTGAGCACCAGCATGGGCAGACTGTCCTGATAGCAGCCCATGACGCCGGTGATGGCATTGGTGCTGCCCGGCCCGCTAGTGACACAGACTGCCGCCATCTTCCCGGTCACTCTGGCATAGGCCTCAGCAGCCATGGCGCTGGCCTGCTCGTGGTGGTTGAACACTTTCTCAATGCGCTCGTTCAGTCCCAGTGCATTGTCCAGATGCATGGCGCCGCCGCCCACCACGCCGAAGCAGGTGGTAATTCCGTTTTCCACCAGAATTTCCATGATGATATCCGCAACTCTTTTTTTCATAAAGCGTACCTTCTTTTGTTTGGTAATCCCTGGATTTACAAATTATATTGGTCGTATTTATAGACGGACAGATTGTTCCGAATGAACTCTACCGTGTGCTGCAAGCCCACCTCAATGGGGGTCTCAGGCTTAAAGCCGGTGAGAGAGTACAGCAGGCTGTTGTCCCCCAGCAGACGGTTGACCTCGCTCTTCTCCGGACGAAGCCGCTGCTCATCACAGACGATTTTCGCCTTGGGGTTGATGAGGTTAATCATGTTCTGCGCCAAATCGCCGATGGAAATCTCCCGCATGGTGGATATGTTCACCTCGCGGCCGATGGCGGCGTCACACTTGGAAAGTTCTATAAAGCCCCGGGTGGTGTCCTTGACGAACACGAAGTCCCGAGTGGGGGTCAGGGACCCCAGCTTAATGTTTCCCACCCCCGCGATGAGCTGGGAGATGATGGTGGGGATGACGGCGCGAGCGGACTGTCTGGGGCCGTAAGTATTAAATGGCCGCACAATGGTCACGGGAATATCAAAGCTGCGGTAGAAAGACTCGGCAATTCGGTCAGCGCCGATTTTGGTGGCGGAATAGGGAGACTGTCCCTGATAGGGGTGCTTTTCGTCGATGGGCACATACTGGGCGGTGCCGTACACCTCAGAGGTGGAGGTCACCAGAACTCGCTTTGTTCCCAATTCCCGGGCAGCATTCAAAATATTCAGCGTGCCTTTGATGTTGGTGTCCACGTAGGCATCGGGGGCATGATAGCTGAAGGGAATGGCAATGAGCGCCGCCAGATGGTATACGCAGTCGATGCCCTTCATGGCGTGCATCACGAAGTTGGCGTCCCGCACATCGCCAGCCACCACCTCGATCTGGCTTTTGATTTCCTTGGACAGACTGTCCAGCCAGCCCAAGGAATTGAAGGAGTTATAGTACACAAAGGCACGGACGTCTGCGCCGGATTTGACCAATTCTTCGGTCAGGTGGCTTCCAATAAAGCCGTCTGCACCGGTTACCAACACTTTCATAGGGCTTCTCCTTTTAGTCGCAATTTGCAAGAATGACCGAGGACATCTTGTCGATCATCTCATCGGTCATGCCGGGGTACACGCCCACCCAGAAAGTCTGGGAAGTGATGATGTCGGAGTTTTTCAGCTCGCCCACCACGCGATAGCCTTCGCCAGTGTTTCGCATCTCGTTAAAGCAAGGGTGGCGCAGAATGTTGCCCGCAAAGAGCATCCGGGTTTGGATGTTGGCGGACTCCAGCGCGGTGATGAGCTTCTCTCTCGCCGCGCCGCTTCTGCAGGTGATCAAAAAGCCAAACCAGGAGGGTGTGGAGCCGGCGCAGGGCTCCGGCAGAATCAGCTTGTCCGCAGCCGGCGCCAGCGCCGCCTTCAGTCGGTCGAAGTTGTGGCGGCGGCGTTCAATAAAGGCGGGGAATTTCTTCAGCTGGGCACAGCCCACCGCCGCCTGCAAATCGGTGGCCTTCAGGTTATAGCCGAAGTGGGAGTAGACATACTTGTGGTCATAGCCCAAAGGGAGCGTGCCGTACTGCTTGTCAAAGCGGTGGCCGCACAGATTGTCGCGGCCGGAGGGGCAGATGCAGTCCCGACCCCAGTCTCGGAAGGAGCGGATAATGCGGTTGAGCAGGGGATTGTTGGTATAGACCGCACCGCCCTCGCCCATGGTCATGTGATGTGGCGGATAGAAGCTGGAGGTGCCAATGTCGCCCACGGTGCCGGTGTAGCACTCTTTGCCCTCATAGAGATATTTGGAGCCCAGCGCGTCACAGTTGTCCTCCACCAGCCAGAGGTTGTGCCTATCACAAAAAGCCTTGATGGCCGTTAAATCAAAGGGATTGCCCAAGGTGTGGGCGATTATCACTGCCTTGGTCTTGGGGGAAAGTGCCTGCTCCAACATAGTCACGTCGATGTTGTACTGGGGAATGGTCACATCCACAAACACAGGAACGGCGCCGTATTGAATCATGGGCGCCACAGTGGTGGGAAAGCCGGCCGCCACGGTAATGACCTCGTCTCCCCTGCCAATGGCACGATCGCCAAGTAGAGTGGAGGTCAGCGCCATAAAGGCGTTTAGGTTGGCAGAGGAGCCGGAGTTCACCAGCGCACAGTACTTCACCCCTAAAAACGCCGCGAAATTTTTCTCAAATTCATCGGTGTATCGGCCTGCGGTGAGCCAGAACTCCAGGGCACTGTCCACCAGATTGACCATTTCCTCCTCATCGTAGACTCTGGAGGCATAGGCAATGCGGTCACCGTCGTGATACGCCTTTGGCTGACGATAGGTATGGCAGTATTCCGCCGTCAGCGCCAGAATTTTTTCAGCCGCCTGCTGTTCGGTCATATTTTCAAACATGATAATTCTCCCTTTTCCATTTTCTAATCTGAATGCAAGCTAAAATCAGCATACTGCTTGCCTGAATGCATTGCGAAGCGGTCAGCGTATAGCTGATGCCCGCCATCGTAAACTGTTGCACAAAAAAAGGAGTTAACAGATAAGAAGCAGCGCAGCCTACAAGCAGTAAAACCGCCAAGGTTTTTATTTTTCTGGTAGCAATGAAAAATGAATTTAAACACATCACCAGTGCAGAGCAGGTGGTTGACACCACAATGCCCGGCAAAACAGCTGCGTGCTGTGTAATTTCCGAGGTATATAAAAATGACAGTGCAAAGTCGCCCAGCCACAAACTCATAAAATAACATACTGCACCAAAGGAAACCGTAAATCCCACAGTTCCAAAGAGCAACCAGAACGCTTGTTTTTTCTGATTTTTCACCTGATATTCTGCAAACTTCGGCAAGAATGGCATCATCGCACAGGATACAAAGGTGGATATTACCACAGTAGGAGCAGAAATAGAGGAAAAATAGCCAAACAGCTCAGAGCCAAAATGGGACTCATAATATACCCTTGGAATGGCAATGAGAACAGGCATCACCAGATGAATAATCATCAGCAGGAAGGTATCAAAAAGAAGGCTTTTCACCTCTCTCATATGTTTGCATATTACGGTTCCCGTCAGCCGTTTACTGTGTCTGAAATCATAAAACAAGTAAATGAGACCGGTTCCCAGTGTAATGGAGATTAACGCAACCGATAGGCTTTTCGTAATCAGCAGTGCAAAGGTAAATGTCACAATAGACAGAATTCCTTTGACCGTTAACGACCAGAATATATAGTCAAAATGGTCGTATTTCTGGAAAAACCCATAGCTGACATCTGCAAACGCTTCCACCGTCTTAAAGAGCATATAAAGCAGAATGATACCGATTTGATACCAGGAATACCCGCTGAAATAGCAGTATGCAAAACACAATACAAACCCCACCGTAGCCGTAATCAGACGGGATGTAAAATAGACGGCATCTTCATACCGCTCTACCACATCGGACACCTGATAAGAGCGCATTCCAAACATGGAAATACAGTAAAACATGGCGGTAATGGTCATGGACAATGAGAAGATACCTGCCGCTTCAAAATCTGCCAAACGAACCACAACCACTGTCATCAGCCATGTGGCAGCTAGATAAATGATATTACCTCCGGTATTCCAGAGAATTTCCCTTATTTTCTGCATTTTTTCAGCCTCAAGAGTGGAGGTAACTTACTTTGGAAAGTAGAATGTATCCCAGCAGCAGCGGATTCAACAGATGCAATTTCTCTGCTGTACGCAGCAAATTGACCAGCTTTTTCCCACTTGGGCGATCTCCCAAATTGCGGACGTATTCCCTGCTTGGTGTTTCCAGATAATGCGGAAATGCCTTGGTTAAGTAGGCTCTGGCCTCGGAAAAGGCAGCGACAATTTCCCCAAAGCCGGAATATCGATAGTTGTGCAGGAGATAGAAGTAATATTGCTTGATGATCAGATATTGCAGTGCCAGTCTGTCCGCCTCCCGAGGATGTCGATCGTGGAGCGGTTTCAGTAAATCAATGGTATCCCGTACCATAGTCACTCCCGTCCAAGGACGATTTTTATTCTTTGCCCCGGAAGTGGAATTTTGGTTTACATAGTAATAATAGATGGGCTTTGTCACGTAGGCAGCACCCATAGAAAACTCATTGTAGAAAGAATTAAAATCAATGTCATCTAAGTACCCGGGATGAAAAACAAGACCATGGTCTTGGATAATATCCCTGCGAAAAAGAACTGCCTGCAAATTGACCACAAGCCACTGACACTGATTGTCCACAAAATTGACTGTGCGGAGTTCATTCCCCTGCTCATTGACCTCTGTAAAGGCTCCCATCACCTTGTCGATACCGGGCTTTTTTGCTTCTGCCGTCAAAAGTTCCAGGCAGTCGGGAGCCATCCAATCATCAGCGTCATTGAAAATGACATACTCTCCGGAAACGGCGGCAAGCCCTGCCATTCTGCCGGGCTGTAGCCCTTGATTGACCTCCACTTTCACAGAGCGATACCGCAATTCAGGTTGCTGTTGCATAAAAGCAGAAAAAATTTCGCCGGTGGCATCTGTGGCACCGTTGTTGACAAACACAATTTCAAAATCCTGATAGGACTGCACAACCAACGCATCCAAAGTCCTCAGGAGCGTTTTTTCTGCTTGGTATGCCACAATGACCACAGAAACAAAAGGGGTGTTTATCTCCAAGATTACAGTCCTCCAAATTCTTGTTGAAATTGCTCAAAGCTCATATTTTTCATATCTTTCTCTGAGACAATCAGTTCCTCTTCTGCAACAGGCCACTCGATACCCAAAACAGAATCACTCCATAATATCCCATGGTCGCAGGAAGGCTGGTAGTTGGTATTACACTGGTATGATACCATTGCGTCACTCAGGGTCAGGTAGCCGTGGGCAAAGCCGCCAGGGAGTAACAGAGCAGCTTGGCCCTCTTCGGACAATTCAATACTTTTCCACTGGCCAAAAGTTTTTGAGTCTCTTCTTAAATCCACGACTACATCAAAAATCTTTCCGTATAGGACACGGATCAATTTTGCCTGCAACTCGGGTGCAATAAAGTGCATCCCGCGAATAACGTTTTTTTGAGACTTTGCATAAAATACCTCTTTCACAGCATGGGCAAGACCGTTTGCCTGAAAGATTGCCTCGGAGTAATCCTTGATAAAACTCCCTCGATTGTCCTCCTTAACAAAGGGATGCACCAATTTAATCCCCGGAAATAGACAATCCTCAAATGAAAATACTTGCATCTTGTTCTCCTTTAGTGGGAAGAAACCCAGTCCATCGTACGTTGCAGTCCCTCTGAAAAAGAAACTTCTGAGCAAAATCCGGTATCTTCCGCCAATTCTTTTGTATCAAATCGCTCCAATGGCAGGGATATTCCGGAAAATGGAGCTGAACCAAAGGCAAAATCGCTTTCCGGTGCAAGCACCCGTTGCATCTCAAGGATATATTCCTTTAGTTTGCGGGCACTTCCGCTCCCCAGCGTATACTCATAACCCGATTTCCCCTTTTCCCCAATAGCAACAAATGCCCTTGCCAAATCTGAAATATAAATGAAATCGTAATTTTGCGTTCCTGCAGTAAAGTGAAGCGTCTCATTCTTAAGAATTTTACGCAATGTAGTATTGATAAACCGAGCGGAAACCTCTCCGGATCCATAAGCGTTTGTGATGATGCCCCAGACCAAATCTATCTGCAACTCACTGGCCAATGCTTTTGCCATCTGGTGAGAGACACATTTGGCCGATCCGTAGATATTGGCTGCCGAAGAAGGAATTCCCTGTAGTCGGGTGGCTTCTATCACTTCAAACTCCATGATGCTTCCCGCTCCCACAAGACGTTCACAATCCATTTCTTTGAGAGACTTCATCAGATCGCAGAGATGTTCGACATTTTTTAATTGTTTTTCATAGTCCTTGCGACTTTCACCACTGGTTCCGTTCCACGCAAAATGATAGGCTGTATCGATATCCCGATCAGATATCAGTTCCGGCAGATGCTGATACTGCTCCATTTCACAGGCAATATACCGTACCGACGGCAAATCGGAAAACGACTCCTCAGCTTTGGACACATCCCGCACAATCGCCAGAACTTCCATTCCTTTTTCCGCTAGCAGCCTGACCACGTGGGATCCAATAAAACCAGTTGCTCCAGTCACAAGAACCTTTTTCATGAACTTTGCTCCTTGTCAGTTTTGAAAGTAGGATCGAATCTGCGCCTCCATCACTGCGGTGTCGGTGGGGGCTGCGGCATAGGCCTTCGTCCACTCCACGGTTTTTTCAACGGCCTGTTGAATGTGCCATTTTGGGTACCAGCCCAGCTTCTGCTTGATGAGCGAGCAGTCCAGTTTCAATAAGCCCGCCTCGTGTGGGCCTCCCGCAAAATGATTTTCCCAGGCCTGCCCCTCGCCCCACGCGGTGCAGAAAGTATCCACCAGCTGACCGGTGGTCACACAGTCACAGTCGTCAGGTCCTACATTATAATAACCCTGCAGTTCCTTTTGCTCCCACTGTCTCTGCGCAATCAGAAGATACGCCGACAACGGCTCTAAAACGTGCTGATAGGGTCTGGTGGAGTGGGGATTCCGCACGATAATGGGGTTTTTCTCCATCGCCGCGCGCACGCAGTCGGGAATGATGCGGTCGAGGGCGAAATCGCCGCCGCCGATGACGTTGCCAGCTCTCGCCGTGGAAACCGCCACATCCATCTCGTCGAAAAAAGACTTTTTATAGCTGTGGGTCACCAGTTCCGAGCAGGATTTGCTGTTAGAATAGGGATCAAATCCATCCAGTTCCTCGTTTTCCCGATAGCCCCACGGCCACTCCCTGTTGAGATAAACCTTGTCCGTGGTCACATTCACAACGGATTTCACGCAGGGGTTCAGCCGCACGCATTCCAGCACGTTCACCGTACCCATCACATTGGTGGCATAGGTGTCCACCGGCACTCGGTAGGATTCCCGAACGATGGGCTGTGCCGCCAGATGAAATACGATGGTGGGCTGGGCGCATGCAAACACCTCTTTTAGGTGCGTCAGATCCCGCACGTCTCCGATAACGGAGGTCATCTGCGAGGACAGGCCGGACAGAGAAAAGAGATTGGGCTCCGTGGGCGGCTGCAGGGCATAGCCGGTGACCTGTGCGCCCGCCTGCACCAGAATTTTACACAGCCAGGTGCCCTTAAAGCCGGTGTGACCGGTCACCAACACACGCTTTCGATTATAAAAGGAGTATTCCATCACCATTTTCTCCAAGGCGCGTTGCCGCTTGCCCACAGTTCTTCCAGCTTCTGCTTGTCTCTCTGGGTGTCCATGCACTGCCAGAATCCATCATGGCGGAAAGCCAGCAGCTCGCCCTTGTTAGCGGCCGCTTCCAAAGGTTCACGCTCAAAGATGGTGCTATCTCCCTCTATGTAGTTGAAAATCTCCGGCTGAACGACCATGAAGCCGCCATTAATGTAGCCCATGTCCTCCTGACTTTTTTCTCGGAAGGCTTTCACGGAATTTCCGTCTAAATCCAGCACGCCGAACCGACCCTCCGGCTGGATGGCGGTCATCGTCACCATCTTGCCGTGGGATTTGTGGAACTCCACCAGCTTGCCGATGTCCACGTCGGACACGCCGTCACCGTAGGTCAGCATAAATGGCTCGCTGCCGATGTAAGGCTGGACTCGCTTCACGCGGCCGCCGGTCATGGTGTTCAATCCCGTGTCTACCACGGTGACCTTCCACGGTTCGGAGACATTATTATGGATGGTCATTTCTCCGCCGTTAGAGAAATCAAACGTAATGTCACTGCGGTGGAGGTAGTAATCCGCAAAATACTGCTTAATCAGGTGCTGCTTATATCCGGCGCAGATGACAAATTCATTGTAACCGTAACTGGAATAGTGCTTCATGATGTGCCACAAAATGGGCTGATCGCCGATTTCGATCATGGGCTTGGGCTTTAAGTGGCTCTCCTCGGAAATGCGGGTGCCAAATCCGCCTGCCAGTAAGACTACTTTCATCACAATAGCTCCTTTATTTATTTATATCTGTCCGCAGAATCCCACCGGAAACTGTCCCTGTAATTTTACCGTATACATTTCCGTATACTGTGCCGTACACATTGCCCTCAATGGTTCCGTAAACATCCCCTCGAATGTCGCCGTAGACATCACCGTAAATGTCAAAGTGAATTTCATTATAAATGTTTCCATATATATCAACGTAAACATCCTGTGTACTTTCCGATGCATAAATATTGCCATATATATCAGGGTATGCATTGTATATTCCGGAAATAGAACTATTATGGTCACTTTGTTGCTTCTTGACCGCCTGAATATAGAGGAGTGCTTCCTCCGTAGTTAGATTGCAAAGCAGGTCGGAATCCAATTCCCCTAGGCGTTGATCTTCTGTCAATAGAGACTCATATCGCTCTTTCCACTCCTGCGAAATTTTAGACTTTGCCTTTACCCTGTAAAGATAAAAGCCTCGCCTTTGCCCACAGGTCTGAAAAGCGCGATTTCCTTCGTAGACCGAATATGCGGAATAATCTTTTCCTTTAAAAACATAGTCATCAAAATAGCTTCGCATTCCGGGAGTTTTATCCTCGTAGTCGAAGTATAGAAGCTGATTATCCTGCCCCATCAAAATGGCCAGTTTTTCAGGGATTTCAGTAATAGGCTTCAAATCATTATAAAGAGTGAAGCCGGAAACATAGCTGCCGATTACATATTTCCCGTTTGCTACCTCTCCCATTTGGATCATGGTATCTCGTTCTGTATAACTGCGATCGATACCAAAATGATACATCAACATAATCGGGCTGACTAAAAGTGGAATTAGGCAAAGAATCCTTCGAAGTTTTTCGCGCCCTTTTAGCCAATTTGGTTCGCCAATCTGCCTCCATGCCAAACAGGCCAAGTATAGAATCATGGGAACAACCCCAAATAGTAGTACTAACAGCTTTTCCCACCTTGCAAAGTCCGCTGTGGTACCATCAGACACAATATACAGGCGAAATACCATGACCAGCATAATAAACAGTGCACTCACAAGCAGGTAGATTGCCCTAATGGAAGGTTTTAGTATGTGGTCGGCCATATCTTTGCACTGAGATTTATAGATTAGCGCCATATAGTAAAGCAAACAAATTACGATAGGGTAAATAATATTGCTCTTTCTGGTGATGCAATCCTGCGAAAACAGAGTCTGCAACAAAAAGCTAAACGGGAGAGCAAACAAAAAAGCGGCAACTTCGTCTTTTTCCTTAAAAATACGAACTAAAATTCCAGGAAAGAAAGCCAACATCCCTACTAAAAGAGGAACACAGTAGAAAAACGTATTGGAGCTGAAATAGAAAGCCACAGCCTTGATGAGGCTCTTCAAAATTGTAGTATGGTTAGTAACCCCCGTGATTTGATAGCCTGTTGACTGAGAAAAGCTTAGAATCGCTCGGATAAAATTTGTGAAGAAGTGTGAATCCCATACCTGCGTGTAGTACACCTCTGCCGCCATGGTGGCAGCCAGCATTCCCAGCATAAAGCAGACCCCATACAAAAGGAATTTCCTAAAGCCCTCCTTTTTCCACTGAAGCAGGAGAAGAAGGCCACATCCCAACAGGAAAAAGAGATTTGTAAAGTAAACAAGTCCAATGCTGAACATGGAAACAAATGCAAGAAGAAAATAACGGATACACCCATGCCCATCCGTTCGTAGCATCACAAACAGAAGAATTTGTGCAAACAGCATTCTCACAATGGACGGTTCCACAATGATGCTGGCATTAAAAAAGGTGAAGTCTACCAAAAGAAATAAAACAATGCCAGGAATGGCAAACCGTGCCGTTTTGCTCCCATCCGCTGCATATTTGCGAAAAAGATAACTAAGATTGAGAACCAAAAGCACAAGATTGAGAAAACCGAAAATCACGCTGGATATCCGGAATCCAAAATAAGTGTCGCCAAAGGTTTTCATCCCCCATTTTGTTACTAGATTTCCCACAAAATTTGTTCTGAGATTATATGGCGTGTATGTAGTATACAGAAGTCCGTCAGGGTCTACTTCTCCCAAATTATATTCGTTGATGACCGGCAGAGAATATTGCCCTTCATCCACTGGCTGATAATTGGCCACTCCCCAAGGAGCTAAGTCTTGCTCTAACGCAATAATACGTACAAAAAAGAGTCCAAACAGAGCAATCAGAATCAGCCAGTAAAACCACCGCTTATCTTGCATCTCTCGCAGTTTTGTCATAGAGTCAATTCTCCCTATTGTATTTTACCTTCAACACCATCTTTTGAATGGTTTCGGGTGCATTCACGGCAATGCCCACCTTGTGGACATCCTCCGGCTCACAAATCAAAATGGTTCCTTTTGTAAGGCGCAGCTCCTGCTGTGCCGCGCCGCCAAAAAGCTGGTAGTCCCCATCGGGGTTATGGGCCTTTTTCGCCGTCATTGCACTGCGGGGAGAAATCTGCACGCGCTCCTCCCCCTCTAGTTCCCGATGGATGTCATAAAAGACCCGATGGGCTTCCCAGATCTTCTCCTCCGGATGCGCGGTCTCATATTCCATACGGTTGATGAACATCGCCTCTCCGAAAATTTCGTTCCGGCCTTTTTGCATAGAGTCCACATCCAATTCTTGCAAAAGCCGCAAGGCTCTTTTTAGGGTGGGATGGTTTTACACCATTTTTCCAATTTCCTCTATTGTCCCGTACATCATACCACATTCTCCCCCTATTAAATAGGCACGTTGAAATAGTTTTGCGCCATGCACGTTTCTTTTTTTCGTGTCTGAACCACAATTTCACCCCGGTCGTTTTTCAGCACCACGCAATCGTCCCCGATTGCCCGCTGATTGACCACAGCATCCACCCCGATGGAGACCCGGTCCCCAATGGGGGAATTGCCGATGATTTTTGCACCCGCACCCAGAAAGAGTCCCTTTCCGAGTTTTAAATCCTCGCCGGTTCCCGATTCGGTTCCCGTGTTAATCGTCACGTTCTGGAAAATCACCAAAAAATCGGAATAGCTGGCATTGCCGATGATGGTGCCAACCGGATGTCCAAAGACAAAGATATCCGGCAGTCCGCCCTTAAAGGAGTAAAACATCCCGTTGAGAATCTTGTTCAGGTTAATCAGCTTACTGCAAAGGAGCACATTTCCAGAAGTCTGCCAAAGGCTGTTTGCCAGGTAATACAGGAACTGGCTGTACTGATCAGAGTGCAGATGAGAAAATTTTGCCTGCCAGGTTCCCTCGGAAGTCTGTGTGGAATATCCGCGGATGGTGACTTTTTCAAAACAGTATTCCGTCCGATCCAGCGCCAGGGAAAAAGCTTTTTCCACATCCCCCCCTACAAAATCATGGCCATCCGGCAAGAACGTATTCAGCTGACGGCGAACATACTCCCGCAGCTCGTCTTTTTTTAAGGACAATTCCATGTGTTCACCCCGTTACCGATTAGTAATCAAATCCTGATCAATGGATTCCTGTTCCTCGTCCATGTTCAGCTTTTCCTTGGCCACCACCAAAGGGCGACGCGTTACTCGATTAAGAATTTCTCCTATGTACTCGCCCAGAATGCCGATAAACAACAGCTGAATGGAACCGAGGAAGAACAGTCCGATGACGATAGGCGCCATGCCCATGGTGAAGCTGTTCCAAAACACCAGCTTCATGATGAGGTAGACAAGCCCCACAAAAAAGCTCAATTCTGCCATAAAAAACCCTAAAAAAGTCGCAATTTTTAATGGTGCTGTGGATGTGGTAATCAGCATTTTGGTCGCCATTTGCAGATAAGAGAAAAAGTTGTAGCTGGACTTTCCCGCTCGGCGTTCCGGCTGAACAAAGTCCACAAAGCCCACCTCATACCCGAAGTCCGCCACCAGATGGCGGAAGCTGGGGAAAGGATCCTTGAGGGAACGCATCAGATCCAAAACCTCTTTGTCGTAAAGACCGAAGCCGGTCACCTGCTCGTACTGAGGAACGTCAGAAAACCGCTTGATCACTGCATAAAACAGTTTGCGGCACAGCTTCATCATGCCGCCCTCTTTGCTCTGCACCTTTCGCCCCCAAACCACCTTGTAGCCATCCTCCCAGAGGTGGATGAACTCGCGGAGAAATTCCGGTGGGTCCTGGAAATCGCAGGCAAGACAGATGTTGGCGTCTCCCGTACAGTGAAAAAAGCCAAAGGCACCGGAGCGTGCAGGCCCGAAATTGCGGTTGTTCAAAATCACCTTTACGTGGGAGTCCATTTCTGCCAGCTGCCGCAGCAGCTCTGCCGTTTTATCAGTGGAAGCATTTTCGCTGAAAATATGCTCGTATTCGTACTGGGGCAGCTTTTCCATCTCGGTCTTTACCGCCTCATAGAGAGCTACCACGTTTTCTTCCTCGTTATAGCAGGGAGTAAAAATGCTAATTTTAGCCATGATATTCGTCTCTTTTCTATCTTGATTCTTTCAGTTCATATCGTTTCAGTGAAAGCGTTTTCCACGTCTGCGTTACTTGATAGTTTTTGTCCAGCTCCGCCGTCAATGCATGGGACAGGGCTCCATATCCCTCGTCCACATAGATTACGGAGTATTTCTCCAAATCCTTCGTAGATAAGTTCGATGCGTCCAAAATCACAGCCTCAGGGGTGGTTCCCCCCTGTTCCAGATAAAACCATGCCCAAGCGGACGTACAGTTGCCAAGGCTGCTAAGCACCGCTGTGGTGGGATTGTACATCACCGTCTCGCCACGCAGAACCTCGGCTACCTCCCTGTGGTAATAAGCACCAAAGGGGCTATCCTCCGCCGCATTTTGCCACAGCCAAAGCGGGACGGTGGCGACCAGTATCAGACCAAATACCCAGTTTTTGTACCGGTTCCACCGCGCCATCAGCCAGCAGCCACCCCCAACCGCCAAAAACACGGTGCAGGGGAACAGACCTGTAAAATACCGCTTCACCCACAAACTGGCCTCGTCCACCCAGAGCAGACTGTAAAGAAACACCAACGCAATCAGTGCTACGCCCAAAAACAGGGACAGTGCCAACTCCTGCCCGGCAGGAGAAGCGGTCTTCTGCTTTTTCAAAAGCGTACCCACTGCCAAAAGGCAGCCAAGGGCGAACAGCGCGCACACCAACAGGTGATTGCCGCACAAGAAGGTCACCAGCTTCACCACATCCCAGAGGGAGGGTCTGGTCATCCAGTCCGCTGTGGCCGACATGGCAGACGAGCCCGCCTGCGCCAGAAAATACAGTCCCCAGGGCAGAAACGCCGCCCCAGCCGCCAGATATGGAAGAAATGTTTTGGGTGACAGCTTTTTGCGAAGAATGAGGGTTCCGTCCCACATACCCAACAGCAAGCACAGCGCCACTCCGAACAGGTGGCAGTAGGTCAGGGCGATCAACGAGCAGGCATAGCCCAAGGAAGCCCTGTTTTCCCTCTGTTTTCCATGGAGTAAAAGTGTCAGTACGGCTAACAGCAGATAAAAGCCGTAGCCTCGAAATTCGAAGCCGCACTGCTCCATTACCATGCGTGAAAAGCCCAGCAGCACCACACCCAGAATTCCGCCACGAAAGCCGTAAAACCGATGACACCACCGCCCCATCACTACCATGGCGCCACCCACCGCCAACTGGGGCAGCAGTAGTAGCCATCGCTCGCTCACAGGCACAATCCGCATCCACAGATTAGCTGCAAGAGAGAACAGCGGCGGCGTGGGGTCTGCAATACGCAGCGTATCCAGCAGACTTTGTGGCGGAGCAGAATAGCAGATCTGCGCAAATTCATCGTACCAAAAGCCGTTGGCATTCCCAAAATAGATCATCCACGAAACGGCAACCAGCGCAAGCCCAACATATATCAGCCACTGCGGCCAGGTAGGGGATTTCCGTTGTTCCATGTCCACAGTCTCCTTTAACACCGTTTGGTGACGACGCCGAAGTTGTCCCGCCCGCTGATGGTTCGCCGGGACTATTCGGGAAAGCAGTTCGGTCAAAAGCTGCTCTCGCCGCCACAGAAGAAATGCCAGCCACACAATTCCATACACCGCAGCGCTGAGAAGAAGCTGCGCTGGCAGCCAGTCTAGCCGGTTTCGAACCAGATACAAAAGCGGAACGGGCACAAGGGCGGCCAGCGCAGGCGTTTTCCACGCCATGCCGCGCAAAATGGGCACCAGCTCTCCCCGCAGGAACCACATCTCCATGCCCAAAACTACAATCTCTGCCATCAAGGTGGCCACGGCGGCACCCACCACCGACCATCGGGAAATGAGCACCATGTTGAGCACCAAATTGACACCGGCACCCACCAGATAGGCCTCCATCGCCTGCTTTTCCCGGTGGGTAGGAATCAGCATTTGGCTGCCTGCCACACTGGAACACCCAATGAGGAACACCGTGGGCAGCAGCACCCGTAGCAGGGTGCCGCTCTGTCCGTCCCGCATACCGCACACAACTTCCATGCACTCCTCCGCCATAACGCCGAAAAAAACCAGAATCGGTAGAGAAAGCAGCAAGGTGAACGCAATTGTTTTTGCAAGGGTACGCTGATACTCCGCCTGATTTTTCTTGGCAATGTAATAGGACAATTTGGGCATCAGCACACCGCTCATACTGGTGACCAAATAGGAGAGAATGAGCTTGATTTTAATACTGGCGTCATAAAGTCCCACCGCATAGTCGTTTTGCAAAAAGCCCAACATCACCGTATCCATACTGGTATATATGGTAATGGACACCGTCTGTACGAAAAACACCAGAATCGGCCCCAGATGGACACCTGCCCCAGAGACACGCCTCAGTGAGGGCAGCAATCCGCCGTGGGTGAGCCGGTAGAGATTTATGAGATTGGTGACCACCGTTGCGCCGCAGAGTAGCAGTGCATACCACAGATAGTCCTCCCCTCTGCGAACCAGTAGGAAGATTAGTGCGGTCATCCCCGCCTTTACCGCCATGGTGCGCAGGGCAATGTAACTAAACCGCTCCAATGCAGAAAACACCCAATCCACCTGAATGGCACTGACCGCAATCAGCACCGCCTGAATGAGATAGAGCCGTGTCTCTCCCCGTGCCTGCGGCAAAAAACGAGTGGAGAGGATAAACAGCGCTAGTGCCAGAAGCGTAGCGCTTCCCTGCAGTGTTAAAAGCTGTCCCACAGTGCGGGAGAGCTGCTGCGGGTCATCCCTCACCTTGGCGCACTCCCGTATGCCGTAGACAGGAATACCAAGCACCGCGAGCATCACAAAAAGACTTGAAAACGAGGTGGCAAAGGAAATTTTTCCCACTCCCTCTGACCCTAAAACACGAAATACATAAGGGTAGCTAAGAAAGGAGAAAAAAGCCCCTGACACCTTCACCAAAACATACATGCAGTAATTAAATTGTGTGGAATGGCTTTGATTTCTGTTCATCCGTGTCACGCCGTGGGAACTTGCATTACTCCCCCACACCCTTTCCTTGTTCCATCCGTCGTTTCAGCCGCCATCGCCTCAGTGTGTTGAGCAGTCCCACGGGCAAAATACCCACTGCCAGTGGCTTGATCACATAGAGCAGGGCGCCAGGAAGCAGACCTAGTGCGCGAAATCTCCGATACCGCACCCGTACCTCGTTCCAGCGGGCGGAGAGCGTGCGCTTTTTCAGCTCCGTACCTGCCAGAGAATAGCCAAAGAGCACCTCGCTTACATTGGCGCCCTGAAAGCCAGCCTGGTAGAGCCGGAGAAGCAGGTCGTAATCCTCGCACAAATGGCAGACCGGGGATTCGTCATATCCGCCCGCCTGCTCCAAGGCACGTTTGCGAAACAGCAACGCCGGGTGAATGTAGGGCATGGAAAAAAAGAAATCCTGCGGAGTGGGAAACGTTGGGAAGTTAGACCGGGTTACACCGTTCCCCATCAAATAGTCCACCTGACATCCAACAAAATCAATTTCGGGATGGGCCTCCAAAAACGCCATTTGGTAGCGAAAGCGCTGTGGATAGGATAAATCATCATCGTCCATGCGGGCAATCCACTGTCCCCGTGCCACCGCAAGGCAGGCATTCAGCTTCTCTGGAAGAAGTTTCTTCCCCTGACCCCGTACCAGACGCAGGCGAGTATCCTCCAAGGCAAGCTGCTTCAGACACTGCTGTGCCGCAGGGGATGAGCCATCGTCGCAGACAATCAGTTCCAAATTTTTCCAATCTTGTTCTAAAATGGAGTGAACGGCACAAGCCAACGGCTTTAGAGAGGACTTGTGGTAATACACCCCCATCAAAACCGAAATCAGCGGCTCTTGCTGCATATTAGGTGACCTCCATTTTTCTTGGCAGACCCGCCATCCGCCGTTTGAGTCCCTTAAGCAAACAAAACCCTTTTGCCACCACGGTCACGCCAAAGCATCGCACCGCAAGTGCTACAATGCGGTGTATTCGGCAGGGTGAATGTGTCAGATAGGGCATGCATTCCACCACGGCACGAACCCCTGTTTCCCGCTCTGCGGGGTTCAGTTCGGGAAGCTGCGCAAGCAGCATCGCCAGCTCCCGCAGCATTTTTTTTTGCATCAGTTGCCCGACTTTGCTTCCCTCGCTCAGAGTATAGGCAGCCTGAAACGCATTGAGAAAGTCGGTCACCCGCTTGACAGAGCGATTGTGGCTCAAACTCTCCCCCTGCTCCACCAGATAGTGATAATAGGGCCGGTGGAGAAAGCCGACCTTGTTTACCGCCAAAATAGCCTGGGTCATAAACAATAAATCCTCACCGCAGGACAACCCCTCTTGAAACAACAGGGAATGACTAATTAAAAACTCACGCTGGAACACACACCGCCATACATTGGCATAGGTGCCTTGTCCTGAAAGATATGTCAGCAAGGGCTGTTTACCGTATTGGGGCGCGCCGTCCGGAATGTCCCTGCTGCAACGCAAAACAATCCCCTGCGGCGTCATCATCTTAAAATCGTTAAACCAGATATCCTGCCAGAGCCTGCCATGGCGTACCTGCTGCAAAAAGGAGGCGAAAGCGGCAGTGTCCACCTCGTCGTCCCCGTCTACGAAGCAAAGAAAAGGACCTTTCGCCTGAGCAATCCCGATGTTTCTTGCCGCAGAGACGCCCCGGTTTTCCTGAAAGAGCAGGCGGATGCTTCGATACCTTTCGGCATAGTGTGCGCAAAGGGCTGCAGTTTCGTCAATCGAGCCATCGTCAATGAGCAGCACTTCGTCGTGTTCCTCCAACGCCGGAA
Source organism: uncultured Oscillospiraceae bacterium (assembly GCA_964560435.1). Classification (GTDB taxonomy): domain Bacteria; phylum Bacillota; class Clostridia; order Oscillospirales; family Oscillospiraceae; genus UBA2658. Next base: position 16,400 of record CAZLLK010000019.1, on the reverse strand, counting down.
GCAAACTGTCTAAACAGCGGCTCAGCGTTTTCTCTGCCTGATACAGAGGAATAATAATACTGAACACAATGATGTCACTTCCCCTTTTTCTTCCAATGCGTATCTTGATAAATTATCTTGTTTTTTTGTTTAATTGTAGCATATACGCTAAATAATGGCAAGATTCGCGCTTTAAAATAATATGACTAGTTTATTTTAACGCTGATACTTCACCCTGTCCAGATATTTCTATTAAATATTCAAATTGAGGGCAAACGCTCTAAATCACGCACAAAAGTTGTAAGGCATCCTCGCCGTATTCAATTCCCCTACTCGTTATACATGGTATTAAACTATCTGCTTTTTGCGTTTCCAGCAATTCAGCTATCAAGTTCCTCATTTGCCTAATCGCCCCCAAGCCGCTGACCTCACCTTTCACATAGGAAATCCCCGAAATCTGGTTCAAATTATTGGCCACGCCAGAAAGCAAGTGAATTAGTTCCACTCACTCTACTGTCAGCGCATCTTTTACCTCAAGTCAGCGATCTGATGCCGCAGGCAGGCTTCCCGCAGAGGCCGCTTTTCTTGATGTTTCACATAAAATGCTCAAATTCTTTGTCCATCAGCCAGACGTGAACTCGTTTTGTTCTTGTCATATTTTGACTGTCCTTTCCAGATTGGAGTCTTCGAGGAATCCCCTAACCGCCGCACTTCGGTTACAAAATGCTATGCTAACCAGAACATTCGGCGGTGCCGAAGAACTCCGCGTGTGCTCATCGGTCTGCTGTCCGTCACAGTAATCCTGTCGCCGCTCTCGAGCTTGCTTTCATGACAGCGGGCGGTGATAGAAAGCCGATATGCGACAGCTCAACGCGGCATTTCCGCATGGGCCGCAAGCTCTGGCTCAGGCTACGGGAGCAAGAAATTGCCCGCGGTCAAAATCCGGACGATCACAATGACTATGAAATGAAAATGTACAAAACCGAATAACGCTAATAAAAACTGCGAAACAACAAAAGAGTTTTATGCCTTTGTCCAGAACAAGCTGCACTAGGGTGAGGATGCGTGAATGGGAGTTTCCTCTGTAAAAAACAAATCTGTTCTTTCCAGTGGTAAATCTTCGTATACCTCGTCAGTCGAGACTTGATGGTAACGACCTATTCCATACTTGCGGCAGGCGTCCAACAGAACTTGGGTTCCCATGACATTTGCTTCAAGGAACACTGATGGATTTTCTATTGAGCGATCCACATGGCTCTCAGCGGCTAAGTTAATAACCACATCAGGCTTTTCTGCCTCAAACAGCTTATAAATTCCCGCTCTGTCACATATGTCCATCTTGCAGAACATAAAGTTCGGAGCATCCATCACCGTAGCTAAAGTTTCCATGTTACCAGCATAAGTCAGCTTATCCACACAGATTATTGTGTCCTCTGTATGGGCTTTCAGCATACAGTGAATATAGTTGCCACCAATAAAGCCGGCACCGCCGGTGACTATTATTTTCATACTCGGATCTCCTTAAAAATCAGTTACGGCGTCCTTCAGGAAGGGAGAATTTTGGTCCTTTTGCGAAAGGATTGGAGTTTCTATACCCCAATCGATTGCAAGCTCCGGGTCATTCCAGCGTATTCCGCTGTCGGCTTCGGGAGCGTAGTAGTTGTCAGCCTTGTAAAGAAACTCCACCTCATTAGTAAGCGTGACAAAGCCATGACCAAAACCTCTGGTAATGAGAAGCTGACGCTTGCTTTCCTCTGACAACTCCACAGCCACCCATTTTTTATAGGTTGCGCTGTCCGGTCGCAAATCCACCGCTACATCGAGCACTGCGCCTCTTGCGCAGCATACCAGCTTGGCTTGAGCCTTATCACCGCGCTGAAAGTGTATTCCGCGCAACGTTCCTTTTACCATAGATGACGAGTGGTTATCCTGAACGAAATCGTAATAAAGTCCAGCCTCCTCAAAGGCACAGCGGGACCAGCTTTCCATAAAGAAGCCTCGGTTATCGCCGAAGACATCAGGCTCTACGATATATACGTCGTCTATTTCTGTTTTAATAAATTTCATTATGTAGGCCTCTTAGTACATATACTTTCCTTCTGCGACATTACGAAGATGGGTGCCGTAAGGAAGCTCCAAAGCACACCTAAGACGGAACGCTTGTATTTTGCTTTGAAGTCTTGCGGCCAGTTGGTTGATGAGGAAATTGTTCCGCTGTTTGCGCGATAATAGCTGCCCCAAAGGAGCGATATTGTATCCAGCCTTTGAATAGACGCGCAAAATTGCTGTTCAATTACTGTTCCCGCAGCTAATTCCACAGTAGCGGAATTAGCGACAAGCATTTCAGTGTTGCCTCTCGAGTCACGTAGCTTGAGCTGCTCGCCGCACAAGAAAAAAAATAAAACAGCAAGCAGAACATATGCCGCCAGTGTGATTGCGATTATTTTCTTTAGATTGATGGTTTCTATAGGTTTGCTCTCTGTTTTATTAGCTGTCATTATTGTATTTTCCTCAATTGGCACAAGCACCGAAAATTCGCTTTCGTGGTCGTCTGTTTTCACTTATAAATATAAAGAAACAATTTTACACATATTGTTAAATGTGATACACCCTTTTTCTTCATAATTCAACCAAATTTTGAATTCTCTTAGTCTAAAATGCACAACTCTGCAATAAAAGGTCGAAAAAGCGTAAAATATTTTTTGATATGCCATAAAAGGATACATTTCCCTGTCGGGGTATTTGTGTCGATAGCTTCCTTCTTTGATATAAAAGAGACCTCCTGCGCTGACAGTATTTCTATCAGTTCAAGGAGGTCTCTCATATTGCGTGCAAATCGGCTGATGCTCTCGACAATAACCGTATAGCCGCGCCGAATATAGGACAGCATCTTTTTCAGCTGAGGTCGTTCAGTGTTTTTCCCGCTTGCCTTATCGAAGTAAATTTCGTCAACACCAAGCTCCTGCATCAGCACCTCTTGACGGAGGGTATTCTGCTCCTCGCAGCTCACTCTAATATAACCTATCTTCATTTTTGCCTCTAAAAACGACAAGTGTGCCAATAAGGTTTCCGTACGCAATGGGACATCCCAAAACGCCAGAAACAACTCTATTGGCACACTTTTTCATTACCCCTTATGGGTATACCTGCATTACACGCCATTATCGGCACAATGTAAATGGTGTACGAAGGATAATAAGTTGATTTTTTGCCGATAATATGCTATAATAAGCACAGTCCCAAAGGAGGAATGCGTCATGAATTATCTTTCGGTTGCCGAAACGGCGAAAAAGTGGAAAATGTCTGAGCGCGGGGTTCGCAACTACTGTTCGCAGGGCAAAATTCCCGGAGCGTTTTTAACGGGCAAGACATGGAATGTCCCGGAAAATGCCAAAAAGCCGGATAGGATAAACAAGCGCACAGACGAGCCAAGGACACTTTTAGCGGTGCTAAAAGCGGAGCAGCCCTCAAGAACCTCCGGCGGTATTTATCACAAGGTACAGATTGACCTGACCTATAACTCTAACCATATCGAAGGCAGTCGCTTAAGCCACGACCAGACGCGCTATATCTTTGAAACCAACACCATCGGTGCGGATGGCACCGCCATGAATGTGGATGATATTCTGGAAACATCCAATCACTTCAAATGCATTGATATGATTATAGAGCAGGCGAACTACCAGCTTTCCGAGAAATTCATAAAGCTTCTGCACTTTACGCTGAAAAGCGGCACAAGCGACAGCCGTAAGGACTGGTTTGTTGTTGGTGACTATAAGCGGCTTCCTAACGAAGTGGGCGGCAAGGAAACCACACCGCCAGAACAAGTTGCCGCCAAAATGAGCGAGTTGCTCGCAAGCTATAACGCGGAAAAAGTAAAAACACTCACGGAAATCATCGACTTCCATCACTGCTTCGAGTCGATACACCCGTTTCAGGACGGTAACGGACGTGTCGGACGGCTTATAATGTTCAAGGAATGTCTGCGTAACGGCATCGTCCCGTTTATCATCGGCGACGATGTAAAGATGTTCTATTACCGTGGGTTGCACGAATGGCAGACCGAAAAGGGCTATCTGACAGACACCTGCCTTTCTGCACAGGACCAGTTTAAGAAGTATCTGGATTATTTCAGAATACCGTATGATGAATGATTGGGTTGACCGTATAGTTTATGTTTGCCTAACGCCCCTGTATAGCGTAGCTTTCTTTACCCCGGTTAGCTCTTCAATTTCCTTACCCGTATGCTGTCCAGCATTATAGAGTTTGACCGCCTGCTGAAGTTTGTGGCTATCGGTTCGAGGACGTCCACCATTGTGGCTCCTAGCTCTTGCGGCATTAAGGCCATCTTTGGTTCTTTCTGCAATGACATCTCTCTCAAACTGAGCGATTGCGCTCACAAGTGTAAAGAGAAGCTTCCCGGCGGGAGTCGATGTGTCTATGGATTCTTTCAGACTGACAAGATGAACGCCTTCTTTATCGAATAGGTCTACGAGTTCTATCAAGTCCTTTGTGCTTCTGCCGAGACGTGAGAGTGATTCGATTACTACAGTGTCTCCCTCGGTCATGCGGTCGAGCAGCTTGTTCAGCTCGGGGCGGTCACGCTTTGTTCCGGTCATCTTTTCGGTATAGATTTTGTCAACGCCGTATTTGTTCAGCATATCCAGTTGCCGGTCAAGGTTCTGCTGCTCGGTGCTGACACGAGCATAGCCAAATATATAGCACTTCATAATTCCTCCAGTCTCATAAACGTATGGAAAGTGCATCATAGTTTTTGATACGAGTTTTGCAACGAAAATGCCCCTGAAACAGCTCTTTTTATGGCTGTTTCAGGGGCTTCTAATTTTGTTTCATAAACGACGGTTTTTGAAACGCCAACTACGCTAACTGCTTAATTTCAAATCACAGCGTTTTCAAAATGACTTTTCAATCTCTGCTTATATTTCGCTGACAGGCTACTTAGAATAAGTAACTGTCTTTGTAACAGTTGCAGATTTTCCATACGAGTTAGTTGCAACTATAATCACATTGTTTTTGCCTTCAACAAGAGTCAATGCTGCTGACCATTTGCCCGGAGCACTAGATACAAGCTTGTCATTAACATAAACCTTGGCATTGGGGTCAATCGTATCGCTCATTGAGCCAGTTACAGTTAACGAAGCTTCGTTCACGGAAGCAGGTATCTCATCCACAGTTACTGTCGGCGCCAAAATCTGTGCCACATACTTAATAGTTTTCAGTACTGTTTGAGACTTGCCATATGTATTTACCGCTCTGAAAGTTAAGGAATTGTCGCCTTCAGTCAAAAATACGCTTTTTGAGAAGTTGCCATCATGGTCGACCGATGCAGCCTGATCATTTATAAATAGCTTTGTACCTGAATAATCATCATTAATCCGTCCCTGGATTGTAATATTCTTTTGCTGAGTTACTTCAGGGCAGTTAATGAAAACCATGCTGGGCGAGCCTACTGTAAATGTGACGGCTCTTTCTTCTGTTGCTGTTTTCCCTGCGGTGCTCGTTGCTATAAAGACGAACTTGTTCTCGCCCTCTTTTAAGGTGTATGATTTTTCCCAACTGCCATTACTGCCAACCCAGACATTCTCATTGTTTATCGTTAGTGAGACTTTATAGTTCGGATCGCTGGCTGTGCCTGTTATCGTAACAACATTTGAAGTCACTGTCGTCGGGCACTGAGCAATAGTTATTGTAGGCCCTCCAACTGAAAAAACAATTGTTCTTTCTTCTGTTGCTGTCTTTCCAGAGGAACTCGTTACCACAAAAACGAATTTGTTTTCTCCCTCTTTTAAGGTATATGACTTTTCCCAACTGCCGTTACTGCCAATCCAGACGTTCTCATTGTTTATCGTTAGAGAAACTTTATAATTCGGGTCGCTGGCTGTGCCTGTTATCGTAATATTCTTTGAAGTCGTTGATGCCGGACACTGAGCAATGCTCAACACCGGTGTTCCAACTTCATACTTTGCTGTCACTGCTATAGTTCTGGACTTACCTAATTTTGTTCCTGTAACAGTAAAGGTCTTACTTCCTTCTGCGGTAAACGTATAAGAATAAACGCCTTTATACTTGCTGCCATTGCTGCTCATTTCGACCTTGTTCCCGTCAATAGTTACCGCAGTTCCTTCTTCCGCATCAACATAGATTGACGCTTTTTTCCCAGAATCGCCATAAACGCAATTGGCGGACAGCTCCAGTTCTTTATTTGCATCTGTTACAGCTTGCTTCGTTGCACGGTTGAGCAATGTCACACTCTCGGCTCTAGTTATTCCTTTGCTTGGTCTAAATGTGCCGTCTGGATATCCGCTAATCAGCCCCTTTTCACAGGCTAAGCTTACGTATGGCAATAATTTCGGAGAAATGCTACCGCTGTCTGAGAAAGCATTGCTCGCGTAATATTTGTTTTTTACGTCTGAATCTGTAAGCCCCATCATTCGTACCAGTGCAACCGCAATATCCTCGCGGCTTGCGTCTTCTTCCGGGTGGAATGCCGGAAGTCCGCCGAACGGATTTGCATATTCGGTCATATAATTTTTGCAGACTTCAACGTACTCGAAAGACCACCTGTCTGCCGTCATATCGCTAAAGCTGGAAGCTTTTGGCGTGGAAAGGGGTGCTTGAAAAGTCAGGACAAGCATTTTGCAAAATTGCTCTCTGGTGACTGCCTCTTCAGGCAAGAAAGCACCATTGCCATTTCCAGAGACCACTCCCTGCTTTGCAAAATATTCAATCGCGGTTTGCGCCCAATACCCAGACGGAACATCAGAAAATATAACCGTGTTATTATTTCCGATAATTTGACTCACATTTGTTGCCAATACAGATGTGCTTGTTAGGAACACAATTGCAAACGCAAAAACAGCTGACATGACTCTTCTCTTCATTTTTAATTCTCCTCCTCAATAATACTCAACGTGCTAGGCTAAATAGTGAATGCTTTTTTTGTAATTATTTTAATTTTCGAGCCCATATTTACACCAATATATGGTATCACTATCCCATTTGTTTGTAAATAGCATAGCTGTAATCTTTTGGCATCAGGTTTGTTATTCTAACGCTATAGTATTAAAAGTGAGGGGTGCAGTATGGAAGTTAGCGAGCGTTTGAAATTCTTCCGAGAGAAGAAAGGGCTTACCGTAAACAAGCTTGCAAATGAGTCCGGTGTATCACAGAGCTTTGTGCGCGAACTAGAGCTTGGCAAAAAGAAACCAACAATTGATACGCTCTCCACGCTTTGCCTTCCGCTCGGGATAACCCTCAAGGAATTCTTTGATGACGGAACTCCGTCACCATGTATTGACAGTCTCGACGAAGCAATCTACAAGCTGTCCCCTGAACAGAGAAAACGGCTTGCAGAGTTTCTGAAAACGATATCATAAATATTCGGGCTTACGCGCATAAACGTAAGCCCGGTTTCTTTTATCTACAAGCATACTCCTCGCAGTAGAGCAATTCCTTGATAGAATTGTATCACCATGAACGTATATAAAAATAATGATATTTACATAGATACTGTAAACCATTCGAATCCGTCATATCGTATTGTCACTCGGTTAATGCTTGAAAAATTATTCCTACGAAACAACACTGTAGCAATACAGAAAACGAATATCTCAGTAAGGATGTGAACGTGTCAATTTTCAGAACGCTTCCCTCATTAATTGAGAAAGTTCTCTACTACCAATTCACAGAATACTTGAAACGCATTATTACTCATCCATATGGTATGAGATTTAGAACTGATTACATTACAGATTAACCGAAAGGCGGGCAGATTTTTAGCTGCTCGCCTTTAATCTATAGATAGCCATCAAAACCGTTTATAACGGCTTTTTCAATCGTGTATTAATTTCATGAGAATAACTGCCAAAAACACGGCAATAATTATTCTATTAATAATCACAACAGCAAACAGAAAGGAGATGACGCCACCTTGAAAACAGATAGTAATTCGAACACTGCGGATATAATATGGCTCAATTATTTCAATAATATTCTATTTGAAAAAGGGCTTATATCAGAGCGAGAACGCAATAAAATGGCGGTGCTCATTTCAAGCAAAAAGCGCAAATAGTATAAATTATGTAGTGATCCCCCGCTCTGAAATCAAGACTTCGCGAATACATCACGTCGCATCCCACTAAAGAAGGGCTGTTTATCCAGTCCCAAACAAGCAATATTGAAATAATAATATTGCTGAATAATCCACGCTATTAACAAATCAGCTATATTGATAGTTTAGAGTTTCAGCGTTTTCTTTTAGTAGCTCCTCACATATTTAGTGCATTTATGCAATAGCTTGTAAATTTCGGGTAAAACACAATATTTACAACTATCGACATACAAACCGAGAGCGCCGAACAAAATTGTTCGACGCTCTGCAATTAGTAGTAATTATTCGTGTTCAGTTAAACCGCTGCTTCAACTGAAGTGGTATCTGTCGCGTGTGTTATTTTTCCAGCTTTTATCGAAACATATTGAACTGGATCTGAGGTTGTTTTAAGTTCGAAACAGCTGGTTTGTTCTTTCAAGTTCAAGCCGTCAATAGAGCCGGTGCCCATTACTTTAACAAATCCAGAATCATCGCTTTCTGCCCATGCTTTAAAGCTGATGACTGCGCCTGTATTTAACTTCAGCAATGCGCCATTATCGACACGAAAGCAACCTTTGCTCAAATCAATCTTGCCATTTAGGGTCACATAGTTCGTTCCTGCTTCGTTTCCTATGTCATCGGTAGTGGCAATGACATAGGCGCCTTTTAGCAGCCCAAGTTCACCCTTGCCTGTCAAGGTGAACAGAGGGCTAGTATCACCCACTACCTGAACATCACCATTTTTGAAGTTTGCGTCCTTGGTAATCCAATAGCTACCGCTATCGGGCAAAACTGTCTTACTGGTCAATGTTCCGTTTACGTCAATGTCATTCTTGTTTTCAATTGTGCCATTGTTGATAATTTTACCATTAACCAAAAGAGATGCTTTGTCACATACAGTTAAAGTTGCACTATCTGTGATGGTAAGCGTTGCATCTTTGTCTATAACAAGCTTTTTCCCATCAGTAATGCTTATTCCGCTTGTTATTTCATCTGTTCCGGTAAATGTAACACATTTGATGTTTTCGTTTGATAAGGCCGACATTAAATCTTTTTCGTTAGCTACTGTTACTTTAGTAAAAGACGCAGCTTCTACATCTTCGGCGGTGATTGTGTAGTCCTGTTTGATGCTATAGGTTTCTCCACCCTTAACTACGTCAATCTTGATTACTACTTCTGTCCCCACAGGCAACAGTGTAGTGTCAGTTCTTTCCAACTCAGCCAGGTTGCTTTCATTTGGAGTTAAAGCGTGCAAATCTCTGTACGACCATTGAAACATTGCGTCAGCCTTCTGAGTTGTCGCTCCTGATGTTGTGAGGTAAACTTTTTTGCTGTCAGCTTTGTCGGTGATTGTAAGCTTGCTGCTCTCTACTACTTGCTTTCTGTTGTAGTTAATCTGCATCAGCTGATAGGGAGGGTCTCCTGCTGTTTTAGAATCTTTTGCTATTGTTGTAATTGCAGGTGTGTTCCATGCTATCGCTCCTGCGCTCCAGGATGCTGCGTCTACATCTTCATGAGTGATTTTGTAGTCCAGCTTAATGCTATAGTGTTTGTCACCTGGAACTGCTACTTCAATCTTAATTTCCACTAGCGTCCCTACGGGCAACAGTGTAGTATCAGTTCTTTCCAACTCAGCCAGGTTGTTCCCATCATTTGCCAATTCGTGCAAGTCTCTGTATGACCACTGGAATATTGCGTCGGCATTCTTAGCCGTCTTACCCGATGTTGTGAGGTAAACTTTTTTGCTGTCAGCTTTGTCAGTGATTGTAAGCTTGCTGCTCTCTACTTCTTGCTTTCTGTTGTAGTTGATTTGCATCAGCTGATAGGGGTTATTGTTGCTTGTTCCTTTTGCCATTGCTGAAATTGGAGAAGTTGCCCATTCAATGAAGGCAGCGCCTTCAGAATCCACCCAAGAAGCAGCCGCTACATCTTCGGCAGTAATTTTGTACTCCTGTGTGATGCTGTAAGTTTTGCCATTCTTGACTACTTCAATTTTAATTAAAACTTCCGTATTAACTGGCAACAACTTGTCATTATTGCGCTCTAGTTTGTCAAGGTCTTCCTGAGTTGTTTTTCCATCTTCGTAGGAGGAAAGGTCTCTATAAGACCACTGGAACATTGCGTCAGACTTCTGAGTCGTTGCTCCTGATGTTGTGAGGTAAACTTTTTTGCTGTCAGCTTTGTCGGTGATTGTAAGCTTGCTGCTCTCTACCACTTGCTTTCTGTTGTAGTTGATCTGCATCAGCTGATAGGGAGGATTACCTGTTTCCGTGGCATCTTTTGCTACTGTTGTAATTGCAGGAGTTTTCCAAGCAATAAAGTCAGAGGCTACGGGAATATAAGGCACATAACCGCCACCGTCGCCTGTTGAACCGCCAGCGCCGGGAGCGCTGGGAAGGGTTCCCGCGGTCTTCGTAGTAGTTCCGGCTCCAACGCCCTTGCCACTTTGGGTTGTACCTGTTACACCGGAATTAACCTTCGTCTGAGTACCGGCAGTATCAACCTTAACGTTATTTGCAGTGACATTGGCATTTTCAACTCTACCTTCGCCCTTGATTTCCGTTTCATAAGCAGCCGCATTGACAGTACCGACTGCAGCACCCTTAGCAACTTCGACCTTTGCTCCGGTTGCGTGCTCGCCTGTGTTAACGGTTGAAACTGTGCCCTCAACAAGCAGCGTTGTTGCCGGCGCATCGGTAGTTACTGTTTTAACAGTTGCGGTCTTAGCAATGGTAACATTTGCGAGAGGCGAAGTAATGTTTATCTCGCCTATCTTTGCGTTCTGGACTACAACAGGAACAGCATAGCTTGAAACCTCAAGCTTTGCAATCTTGCCTTCTACGAAAACGTCGTCCTTGCCGTCCTTGATTTCGACGATTTCAACTTTTGCGTCGCCCTCAACAGATATGCGGACATTTCCGTCTACCTTACTAATAACAATTGTTCCAAGAGCACTGCCACCCTTGACAATAAAGGAGTTTACGCCACCGCCACGAACGATTGTTGCACCCTCAACCTTGACATTATCAAGCGTGACATTACCCTCACCTACGCCGTCGCCAATAATAAGGTTGCCCTTAATGGTTACATTTTTCAATGTTACGTCGGGGACGTTAATCATAACAGAGCCAGTTCCTACTTCTGAATAGGTACCAGCTTTGCTTATGTAATTCTTAATAATGTTATCCATCATAACCGCAAAGTCCTTACGGGTGATGTTTGCTGTCGGGTTGACCTTTCCGTCAGTTCCGTGAATAAAGCCGGACTTTAACATTGCAGCTGTTGTCCCAACAGCCCAGCTGGAAATGCTCTTTGCATCGGCAAAGGTGGCAATGTCAGCCGCTGTTCCGTCTGCCAGCTTAAGTGCCCGTGCAAGTACCGCAAAGGCTTCCTGACGTGTGATGTAACCCTCAGGGTTAAGCTTCCCAGCACTGCCGTTAAAAGCCTTCATCTGAACTGCCTTGCCCATGTAAGCAAAGTACCATGCACTTGCGGGAACATCGGTAAATTCTGCAAGCGAGGCTTGCTTTGTTGCACCGAAGGCACGTCCTATAACGGCTGCCATCTGTGCACGTGTAAGATTGTCGTTGGGCATGATTTTGTCATTGTCACCAGTTAGCAGTCCGTTTGCAACTGCTGCCTGAAGAGCTGTTGTGGAGTAGTCATTTGGCATGTCTGATAATGCTGGAGCAGCCATTGCAGGGACAGCCAAGCTGAATATCAGCGCACAGCAAATGACAATTGATAGCAAGTTTTTTCTCATGTTCGAAACCCTCCTTCATAAGGATATTTTCTTTGAAAATATCCTACTTTTTTACGCACCTAATTAGCTATACATAGTACTTTGGCGAATGGTCTGGCAATTGTTTGACCCAAATAAGACGCAAACAATTGTCGCGGTCATCTCAACCTGAATGCAGGACCTTTTATGCTAATAAAACTATTGCTATATTTCATCATCTCCGTTCAGTCCCGTTATTGCCGCTCGAATTTTAGTGTCGGTTCAACTTGCGACTGTTATTGTTAGGTTGCAATTCTTCTGTGTTAACCGCCAAATATACAAAAGCAATTTGTTTCGAGCTTCTAAAAGCAATTAGGTTAATACTAGATTAGTTGACATTATCTGTCAACGTTTGGAAGCTGATTGTCAATGACATATTTTGTCAATAAAGTTGACATCTACTACCACAAAAAAACAAAGACGAAAGCAGTTGAAAAATCAACTAATTTCGTCTTTGTTTTATCAAATCTATTTAATTGTAATTTTTTAGTTGACAAACAAATTCATCAATTTTCGAGATTACCTCTTTCTTATTACTTTCAATAGATGAGCTTGTTCTCGTTTTTTCTTTAGTATACCCCCAAATTGAGGAGACCATTTCTGAATACTCAATTTTGTACACTGGTTTTTGCTCATTGTTTGTGAAAATTAATACTTGAAATCCTTCTTTCACATAAATAGCACTTTCGAACTCTCTGCTTTCTGAAAGAATTACGTTGTAATTTTGATGTTTTTCAAGCATTTCAACGATATTGTTTAAATGCATGATATAAGCATCGGCAGTATAGAACAAAGGTGTTCCCTGAAATGCCGTGTTAGCAATGCAGATTGTTTTTCCTGCAATAACGTCATCAAGAGAATCAAGCGTTAGAATTTCGGTGCAGCTGTATTTTTCCAGTGTCTTCTCAAATTCAAGTAATTTTGAATCAAATCCATATTCAAGATTTTTTGCATTAAATTCTTCAGAGTAAATGACATTACCGAGAAATAATTCTTTTGGCGTAGTAATAAATGAAAGTCCGCCTGAAATGGTAATGCAATCTGCTTCACATTCATAAAAGCTTGTTAAGCATTGGCGCATCTTGTATTCAGAGCTTTCGGAAAAATAAGCAGCGGTTGCTGGAACGCAAAGATTAAGATAATCATCTAACTCTTCGGAGTAGGCCGAAATCATTTCCGGGTTTGTTGTAACAGTGGTTAAACGGCTTTCACTTTGATTTCCAATAGCTATAGACGACAGCGCAGCTATGCCTGGTGCAACATAAAGGGTACGATGAGCTATTTGGTCACGGAGATATGGATAATAATATGAATTAACTCTTCCGGTAGAATAAAGCGAAAGCCACCGCCTAACAGAGTCGTACGCCATAGAAATGCTTTGATTTCTTGGCACGATCCGGGTAATTTCAAAACCCATTAGAACCGCTTCCTTGATGTTTGCGGTAACTTTTGAGGAATATTCACTGTCTTTCCATAGCCAATCCACGTTACCCTCAGTTATAAGCTTTATATGGCATACTCTATCAGCTGATAAGATTAACTCTTCAAAAAAAAGGTTGGCGACTCGTTTTCCATCATCCCCATAAAACGCATATACTTGTGTTTTATTCAAAGGGCCCAAATTTGACAAGAGGGATTCTTCCGCAAATTCTCCACTAAAGGATAGTTTTGTTCTATCAAATGAGCTTAAAAACTCGCCTGTCTGGTATCGAGACGTTGAATCATCACTTAACAGCCAAGATTCAATGACTTGAGCCGTTTTTGTTATATTCGAAAAATCAATATAATTTTTTTCTGTATAGACTAATAATGCGTCCCGCTGGTAATTCGTTGTGATATGTGCCGCAAAATATTCAGACATTGTTTTTAAATATTCCGCATTTTTCGGAATTTGACGTTTTCCATTAAGAAGACGACTAACAAGCGAAGGATCAACCTTTATTATGCTCGCAAGTTGACTACTCTTTGTAGAAGTCAGTTCCATAAGTAGCCTTAGTTTTTGAGAAAACTGCATAGGCCCACCTCTTAGCTCAAAATATTTTGTTGTAATAATTTGATATTAAAATTATTACAACAAGAGAAAAGCAGGATCAAAGGTTTGCGCGTGTGATTGATCTGTTATCTGATGACCTTGTGTCAGATTGTCCAAGAATACAATGAAACTATCAAGGTATATTTACCTTGCGTTTGTTGTCGCAAAATCACAACACATTCGTGCATACCAAATTTATCCTAGGAAAATATTGGTGCAAACTTTTACTATGATAACCCACGAATTATGACGAACGCAACAGAATCGTGTCGAAAAATAAGTTTATAGAGAAAGATGGGCCAAGAATGCGAAACTCACAACCGAGTTGCCGAGCAATTCGGTTGTGAGCGGTGTTGGCTTTGCGACGACGCAGCTTCCTGCCTTATTCTATTAGCAGCTCATTTTAATTGACAAGGACCTCTGGAACGTAGAAGAACACGGCACAGGTTTTCGGGCATGTGCGCCCCTTCGAATATTCTTGCAAGCATAGCACTTTGACGGCAAAGTGCGGATAATACCCGGTCGAACTCGACCGGGTATTGCTTTTTAGTGGGCTCCGGCCCCCTATCCCCCATGAAAAGACAGCCGTTTTTATAAGACGTTTTGAATAGCTCCTATAGACGAACTAATTAGTCCATTGGAAATAATTATATATTTTTTGGCAAAAGGCCCATACAAAAAGTGGTTCTAGGTCGGATTAAGTATAGGGAAGTTTTCCAGTTAAGCATCAAAAATTGCATGTTTGATGCAAGAGTTATTTCAGGACACACTTTCGTCATCTGTGAATACTTCATTATTTACTGGAAATAATCACTAAACGAAGAACTAAAACAACACGTCAGCCGACGTGCTCGTCCCGACAAATATGTTTAAATTGGAGGTGGTTGAATGTCGGAAGAACAGCAAAAGAAAAGTGTCGTGGAAGAAATCTGGCTTAACTATTTCAATCAGGTGCTTTTTGCTCAAGGTATCATTACAGAACACGAGCGCAACAAAATGTCCTTGCAGATTTCCAACAAGAAGCCACCAGCCAAAAAGAAGGCCGAGCGTGATCGATGACACTCGGCCCTTTTGATTATAACGCATAATTCCCAGTAATCGATTTGCTTTACAAATAAGCTCTCGTTGCATTTTAATCCAAAGCGTGATATTATTCATCATATAGTAATGATTTCACGACCTTTGGAGGGTTCCCCCATGGATATACACAATATTCGCCAGCAGATGAAGACGAAAAACATATACGACATACCTATGCGTGTAACCTTCTACGCCCGTGTTTCAAGCGAAAGCGACGAGCAGCTTAATTCCTTGGGCAACCAGATTTCTTACTATGAGAACATGATTAAAAAGAATTCTGCCTGGGTTTTTGTGCCAGGTTATATTGATGAGGGGCTTTCTGGCATCTCCACAAAGAAACGCGAAAACTTTAACCGGATGATTGACGACGCAAAAAAAGGAAATTTCGACCTTGTAATAACCAAGGAAATTTCACGTTTTGCTCGTAACACTTTGGACAGTATCCAATTTACCCGTGAGCTGCTCTCGAACGGAGTAGGTGTTTTTTTCCAAAACGATAACATCAACACTCTCGATGAAGATGCCGAGCTTCGTCTGTCAATTATGTCGTCTATCGCACAGGACGAGCTTCGCAAGCTCTCCAGCCGCATAAAGTTCGGACATCAGCAGGCAATAAAGAATAATGTCGTGCTGGGTAACAGCCGAATGTACGGCTATCAAAAAGACAACAAAAAGCTTGCTATTGACGATAATGAAGCCGTCATGGTGCGCGAGCTCTTCGAGCTATACGCAAGCGGCGAATACAGCATGAAGCAGCTTGAAACATTGTTTTACCAGCAGGGCTTCCGCAATCATAACGGTAACAAGCTGGCGCACGCTACTATGGCCGGAATAATTTCAAACCCAAAATATAAAGGCTACTACGTCGGCAATAAAGTTAAGATAGTCGATATGTTTACCAAGCAACAAAAATTCCTGCCACCTGAGGACTGGGTCATGTTTAAGGACGAGACTGGCGACATCGTACCTGCGATAGTTTCTGAGGAGCTTTGGGAAAAGGCCAACGCCATTCTTAAGCAGCGCAGCGAGGATGTGAAAGCGCGTCAGGGTATTTGCAACCATAACAATCTATTTACGGGAAAGCTATTCTGCACCGAGTGCGGTTCTCCCTATTACCGCAAGGAGTCAAAGGACAAACACGGCAACATAAACAGCAAATGGGTGTGTAGCGGTAAAATCAACAACGGCACTTCCTACTGCTCGTCCTTCCCTGTTTACGAGGATGAATTGAAGCCCTTACTTTATGACGTGTTCCGCGAAACAGAGTCCGACTCCTCCGCGTTAATAGAAGAATACATTGAAATGTACAAATCACTCGATGAGGACGGCGAGCTTCCAAAGAAGATTGCAGCACAGCGGAACATCATCGATACAGCTCAAAAAAAGAAAAGTAAGCTGCTAGGCTACAACGCCTCCGG
>CAZLLK010000018.1:0-45564 GCA_964560435.1 uncultured Oscillospiraceae bacterium | reverse complement strand
GTGGCGAGAGCTTGTTTATAATAACACCTCGAGTTCCACTTGTCAACCCATAATTGCGCTCTTTTTTTCCATTTTTGAACTTTATTTTACATATGTTTTACAGCCCCTAAATATAGTCGTTTTTCCATCGTTAATCCCTCTATGCTGTATTTTCCAAGTTAACTTATATGTTTGCATAACAAGGGCGCACCCTGTGGTGCGCCCTTGTTATGTGGTATTTAAGTGTGTCAACCTGCGGAAGGAGATGCTTCTGCAGCTATTTTCGCCTTTGAAAAGACCTGAGCAATGTCCATCTTATCATATGTCTTTGAGAATTCGACCTTGCTTTCTTTGGCCCAACTATCGGTTTCCACGCTAAACATATCCACAGCGACAAGGCTAGCAAGCGTTGTCATTTCGGTTTCGCTAGTGTATTTGACTATAGCCGATGCCTTAATAGGCAAACGCATGATTATATGGTAGCCGAAGTCCGTTTCGACAATTGAAAGCTCATATTCGCCGAGCGATTTTACCCCAGCGTCGAATGCGGGGTCCATTTTGCCGCTGCCGGAGATAAATGAGTAGCCATCAGTATAATACTGCGTACCGGGATCTTTTCCGTATTCAGTAATTAGCTCGTCAAAGCGGGCTTCAAGCTTTGTTTTGTCGGTAATCCCCTGAAGTTCCTTTAAAAGCTTATCGGCGATCGCTTTCTTTTCGGCTTTCTGATCATCAGGAAGAGCAGCGCCGGAATCGTCCTTTGTTGAAATGAGAATATGCTTTGCACGCACATAACCCATATCCGTTGCCTTGTTAATTACGTCCGCGTCGGGGAGTTTCTCCCCTTTTGCTCCATATATGCTATCAAGCATACGAGTGTATAGCGCGCTAACCTCGTTGATGTGGTCATAAAGGTCCTTTGAGAGGAACGCCTTTTTGAGATACTCGATAAACGCAGCTTCGTCACCATTTCCGTAACTTGCAACATTGTTATCCCATACGGTCTTAAGCTGTGCCTTATCTTCCTCTGAAAGCGCAATACCCTTATCCTTTGCCTTGCTCTGTAGCGCG
The DNA here is from genome assembly GCA_964560435.1 of uncultured Oscillospiraceae bacterium. Classification (GTDB taxonomy): domain Bacteria; phylum Bacillota; class Clostridia; order Oscillospirales; family Oscillospiraceae; genus UBA2658. The sequence goes on along the minus strand of CAZLLK010000018.1, from coordinate 44,514 downwards.
CAATAGTGCTTAACGGTATCAAGCGCAGTTTCCATTACATTTTCACGATAGGTTTTGCCGTCAGCTCCGGTGAGCTCGGAATCCCAGTCGGTTATAGCGCCGCTTGTGCTTTCAATACTGCTCACTTCGTATTGGTACCAATAGAAAAGCTCGCTCCATGTAACATCTATTCCGTTAATCGTAAGCATAACCTCGTCGGGCTTGTACGATTCATAGCACGGAGTGTAGTCCTTTGTTGCCGTTGTAGTCGCGGTAGCCGATGGAGAAGGGCTTGCCTTCGCTTCATCCGCAGAATACGAGCCCAGTTTACTGCTCTGGCAGCCTGTGAAAAGGCCTAAGCAGACCGTAACCGCAAGGGCAAACGGAATTAGTTTTGTTTTCATTTTGTTCTCCTTATTATAATGTATAAATACGCTTTTCGGATTCGCGCAGAATAATGCGAGAGCGTTACTATTATATTCCAGTCGTCTTCGTCTTCCTGACGCGCAAATTCCTTTAGATAATAGCACAGTGTACTTTGAGTAACAAGTCGTAAATTGTAAACATTATCCGGCAGGGGCTGCTGTATTTACCTCCTTGTAATCTGCGACAAACTTTCGTGCTGTTTCGATAATTTTCTTACCGGAACGCAGACGAAGGCTGATGCAGGGCTTTGTTGCCACCTCCACTTTAACTCTTCCCTTATAATCGGGCTGTTCGTATAGGACGGACACCTTTTCCATGTTAAACTCGGCAAGCGTAAAGCGCAATACTCCCGATTTTTGAGAAATTTCACTAATGCCGGCCTCTTCCGCCTCTCCGCGTAAAAGCGCAACGTGAACAAGCGCATTGACGCTTGAAGGCGGTTCGCCGAATCTATCTATAAGCTCGTCTGTGAGATCGTCCGCCTCTGCCTCTGTCCGTATCATCGCTATACGTCGATACAAATCCATTCGCAATTCGGAGCTTTCAACATAGCTGTCAGGAATGTTTGCGGAAACAGCAAGGTCGGCGCTGCACGAGGTATGGACACGAGGCTTCTCTCCCTTTTCCTCCAAAACTGCCTCTTCAAGCAACTTTAGGTACAAATCGTATCCTACATCGATAAGATGGCCGCTCTGTTCGGCACCAAGCATATTTCCTGCACCACGTATTTCAAGGTCGCGCATAGCGATTTTGAAGCCGCTGTTGAACTCCGCAAACTCGCGGATTGCGGAAAGACGCTTTTCTGCAATCTCGGTCAAAACCTTGTCCTTGCGGAATGTGAGGTATGCGTTTGCACGCCTTGACGACCTTCCAACTCTGCCGCGAAGCTGGTGAAGTTGGGCAAGACCAAGCCTGTCAGCATCCTCGATAATCAGCGTATTGACATTCGGAATGTCGATTCCCGTTTCTATAATCGTTGTGCAAACGAGCACCTGCGTTTCGCCTGCAACCATACTCTCCATAACACCTGACAGCGCTTCTTCGTCCATTTGTCCGTGACCAACAGACACCGACACGTCCTCAAGCATCCTTTTTAGGCGAGATGCGGTGCGTTCAATGCTCTCGATACGGTTATGGATATAATAGACCTGTCCCCCACGAAGAACCTCGCGTTTTATGGCATCGCACACAACTCCCCAGTCATGTTCCATAACATAGGTCTGCACCGGCTGCCTGTCCTGAGGCGGTTCTTCAATCGTTGACATATCTCGAAGTCCCGAAAAAGCCATGTTGAGCGTACGCGGAATGGGCGTTGCGGAAAGCGTAAGGCTATCCACCTGACGGCTCATTTCCTTCAGTCGCTCCTTGTGAGATACGCCGAAGCGTTGTTCCTCGTCCACCACGAGAAGCCCCAAATTTTTAAATTCAATGTCCTTCTGCAGAAGTCGGTGTGTGCCGATTACGAGATCTACATTTCCGCTCTTCATGTCGGCAAGCGTTTGCTTTACCTGCGCCGGCGTTCGGTAGCGGTTGAGAAGGCTTATAGTAATGGGGAAGCCGTAAAATCGCTGCAAGGCCGTATGATAATGCTGCTGGGCAAGCACTGTTGTGGGCACAAGAAGTGCAACCTGCTTGCCGTCCAGAATACACTTCATCACAGCACGCAGTGCGACTTCGGTCTTGCCGTATCCCACATCTCCGCACAAAAGCCTGTCCATGGGCAGCTCTCTTTCCATGTCTGCTTTTATCTCTGCAATGCATCTTAGTTGGTCGTCAGTCTCCTGATAGCCGAAATTTTCTTCAAATTCTATCTGCCAAGGAGAATCCGGTGCGAATGCATGCCCCTTTAGCTTTTGCCGTTCGGCGTAAAGTACAATAAGTCCTTTTGCAAGCTCCTTTGTTGCCGCCTTTGCGCGCGCCTTTGTTTTTGTCCATTCGACGCCGCCCATTTTAGTAAGCTTAACAGGATGGTCTTCACTGCCGCCGATGTATTTTGAAACCAAGTCGAGCTGAGTGGCGGGAACATAAAGACAGTCAGTTCCCGCATAGCAGATTTTTATATAGTCCTTGTCAATACCGTCCACGGGCATTTTAAATATTCCCGCAAAACGTCCTATGCCGTGAAATTCATGAACAACAAGGTCTCCGACTGAAAGGTCGGCATAGCTTAAAATGCCCTGTCTGTCCTTAAGCGCTTTTTTCTTTTTTGACTTACGAAGGCCGCCCTGAACTATCTGGTTATCCGTCAGAACCGCCAGCTTACCATCGGGATATTCATATCCGGTTGAAAGCGAGCCAACGGATATTACGCAGCTTCCCTCCGGAGGAAGCTTTTTAAGCTCCGTATCCAGCGAGGTTTTTACCCCTTTGCCGACAAAATAATCGCAAAGAAGCTCCGCACGTCGCTTGTCGGAGGCCAGAACCACAACGCTGAATTTTTGGCTGACGTAGTGTTTAACATCCTCAATCGCCGTTTCTGCACTTCCACCGTATGACGGAAGCTGTTTTACTGTCGCGGAAACGATGCTTTTCGGCTCCACGGGGTAACGCCCGGATGTGAAATTATCCGACATTACAAGCGCAAAATCCCTGAGTCTTTCGCCGGCCATTTCCCACGGCATGAAATATTGCGCGGTTTTGCCGTATATCAGCCCACTTTCCAGCAGAATGTTCAAATCCTCAACGTGTTGCTTAAAAAACGAGGTCGCAGTCTCGGCGATTTTGCCCGGCTTATCGAGAAAAACGATCGCTTCCTGTGGGATATAATCGATAGCTGTTATAAATTCAGGATAGATGAGGGCGGCGTATCTGTCAGACGCAGCAATGCTGCCGGTTTCGGAAAATTTCTCTGCATCCTCGCGCAAGGTTTCAGCAAGTTTTACGTTGCCTCGCTTTGTCGCCAGCTTAATTTGCTCGTGGATTCTATCTAATAGCATCTCGCTATCACCTAAAGATGGCAATATTTCTCGTGATGGGAGAATTTCACAGCTTTCAAGCCGCTCTGTTCTTCTCTGACTGCCTGTTTCAAAGAAACCCATGGAGTCCACGTCGTCGCCCCAGAATTCGCACCTAACGGGGTAGTCATATGCAGGAGAGAAAAAGTCCAGAATGCCGCCGCGGCGGGAATACTGGCCTGCACCCTCAACCTGCGAGCTTCTGTTATAGCCGCATGAAATGAGCGCTTTTTCGACAGTTTCCGGAGGACAGTTTTTTCCGTCCTCAATTGTTAGTGCGTTTGACACCAGTGCTTCGGGCGGAATAGTTCGCTGAAGCAGTCCCGTGACGGTGCATATAACGACGGGAGCTTTGTTTTTTATGAGAGCGTAGAGAGTTTTTATGCGTTTTTGTTCGCTGTCGCGCGAAACGCCCTCTGCGCCGTAGAAGTTCATATCACGGGAAAACAAAGTCTCGCAAGGCTCCTCCAGAAACTGCTCAAGATCACGTTTAAAGTTTTCCGCCGCGGTTTCGTCCGAGCAGACCACAAAAAGCGGCCTACCTGTTTTGTGCCGCAGTCCAGCGGCGATATTTGCCCTGCTTGTTTTGCCAGGTCCGACAATAAGGGCAGGCAAAGCTCCCCCTTCCACATAGTCGGGGAGGAGGTTAAGGTTTTTGTCATTAAAGACAGCCTGTGCTAAGGTAAGCATTTCGTGTCCTCTCATATTAGATTTCTGATTTGATGGATTATCTTGACATACAGAATTATCCCCGAATGGTTGAACTACCCGGGGTGCTTACATATTACGCCATTGCTTCGTCGAAATCAAGAAAAATGTGTATAATAAAAGCTATACATTATATATATCTATGTATAAAAATAGGCTTGTAAAAACGCTTCCAATTTGCTATAATAAACTAATTATATAATCACTACAGCCTTTCCGAAAAAAGGGGATTACATCTTGATGAATTCGGTCAACGACATTTGGAACAACATAATGAGCCTTCTCTCAAACGAGCTCACCAGCACCTCAATCAACACCTGGTTTTCCGACTGCAAGCCTGTCGACATTACAGACACTCGTCTTGTCATTTATACCCCGACAGAGTTTAAGCGCAACATCATCACGCAACGCTTTGCTGGAGCCATCACCTCCGCTTTGTCGGAGCTTTTTTCCTGTCCGTTTGATTTACTCGTCCTTACAGAGGACGAGCTGGACGACTATGAGCAGACCTCTGAATCGGACGACAATCTGCCCGAAGTCGCAGGCTACACCTTCGATAAGTTCATTGTCGGAAACTCGAACAAGTTTGCGCACGCCGCAGCCGTCGCAGTTGCCGATAATCCAGGCCTTGCCTATAACCCGCTCTTTATCTATGGAAACTCTGGCTTGGGAAAAACCCACCTTCTTCTGTCTATCGGTCAAAAAATCCACGAGAGCGATTCCGCCGCGAAAATTGCCTACGTTAAGGGCGACGACTTCATAAACCAGATGGTTCAGTCCATCAAGGACAACACCCAGGAGGAATTCCGCAACAAATACCGCTATGTAGATTTACTTCTTGTGGACGATATCCAGTTTATCGCCGGAAAAATCGGCGTTCAGGAAGAGTTTTTCCACACCTTCAACAACCTATACGAAGCCGGTAAGCAGATTGTAATCACGTCCGACCGTCCGCCTATGGAGATGGTCAAGCTGGAAGACAGACTGCGCACGCGCTTTGAGGGCGGCCTTATGGCGGACATTCAGCCACCCGATATGGAAACGCGAATGGCAATCATCCGCAACAAAGCAGCACAACTTGGCATGGCGCTGCCCGACGATGTTATCGAGTACATAGCAGACACCATAAAATCCAACATACGTCAGATTGAGGGCGTTGTAAAACGCCTAACAGCCTACAATTCGATTCTAAACGACGAAATGAACATAGGCTCGGCAAAACGCGCAATTAAGGACGTTATCCGCGTCGGTGAATTTGTCCCCACGCCCGACATTATCATTGAAGAAACGGCACGATATTATTCCCTTGAGCCCGTTGATCTTCGCGGTCAGCGCCGCTCAAAAAACACCGCCATGGCGCGTCAGATTTCAATGTATCTCATGCGCAGCCTTACAAACCTTTCTCTTAAGGACATTGGCGAGCAATACGAGGACAGAAACCACTCCACCGTTTTAAGCTCCATTCGTAAGGTCGAGGATCTCATCATTAAAGACGCAACCGTCGGCAGTACAATAAGAGATATTACAAGCAACATTAACACCTCTCACGGACAGTAACATTAGCCCTTACTTTTCAACCATCTGTTGTGGATTGATGAAAACACTTGTGTTGAAAACCTTGTGCTCCTAGTAATAAAAAAACTCTGTGTTGAAAACATTATTCTTTTGAACATTTTTCTAAACACAACTTTTCCAGTCATTTCAATGGCTCAAACCACTTTTCAACACTTTTTTATACTACTACTATTACTACTACCTTATATTCTATCTATCTTTCTATTTTTAAAAAGATAGACCGCTGTATGAGAACGTAAATAAACGGAGGAAACCATAAATGAAATTTACCTGTGAAAAATATCTGCTTCAGACAGCTGTTGCCACAACTTCCCGCGCGGCGGCTTCAAAAAGTCCAAATCCTGCTTTGGAGGGACTTCTTATCGAAGCTGCAGATGGAGTTAAAATTACAGGCTATGACCTTATCAAGGGCATTTATACAAGCTTTTCGGCCGATGTATCAGAACCCGGCTCCGTTATTATATCGGCAAGACTTTTCGACAGCATTGTACGAAGCTTGCCGGACGACATCGTTACAGTTTCAACTGACGACAATAATATGACCCGCATTATCTGCGGAAACGCGGATTTCTCCATAATGGGAATGTACTCCGAAAGTTATCCAGAGCTTCCTCCTGTGGAACATCAAAAGGCAGTTTCAATTCCGCAAAAAACAATGAAGGAAATGATAAACCAAACCATTTTTGCAGTCAGCGATAACGAGGCAAGGCCTGTTTATACAGGAGCGCTATTTGAAATTGAAAGCGGCAAGCTTACAGTGGTTGCTGTCGACGGCTATCGTCTTGCACTGCGCCGTGAAACTCCCGAATCTTCTGATATGAACGATTGCAGCTTTATTGCTCCGGGAACGGCACTATCCGATCTGGAAAAAATGTGTTCGGATGCGGACGAAACGGTTAAAATAATAGTGGGAAATAAGCACATTTCTTTCTCTGTCGGCAACTGTGTTCTCATCACGAGAAGGCTAGAGGGAGAATTTTTGGATTATAAAAAAGCTATCCCAACAGATTACACATATAAAATCAAAGCAGATCGTGCAAAGCTATTAAAGGCGGTTGACCGTGTTTCACTAATAATAGACGACAGAATTAAAAATCCCCTGCGCTGCATTTTTGGAAAAAATAAGCTCAGTATGTATTGCGCAACGGCAATAGGCAAGGGAGAGGACATCTGTGAATACATCGGCGACGGCGACGGTTTGGAAATCGGCTTTAACAACCGCTATCTGCAAGACGCATTAAAGGTTGCTCCGGCAGACAAAATTGAAATTTGCCTGAATTCAGGCTCATCGCCTTGCGTTATCGTTCCGGAAAATGGAAGCGATAAGTTTCTTTATATGATTTTACCCGTCAGATTGAAAGCATAAATCAAAAGCAAATTGGGAAAAATATCCAAAATTAATATAGCTTGAAACAATTTTCATACTTTATTGAATTTAAGTGCGTGTTGCTCGCCTTTTAGGCAACCGCAACACAACCACAATTTATGACCATCCTATTCATGGTCGTTTTGTGTCTTGAGTGTAACGAAAGGAATGGTCCAAAATATGGCAAGCACACCAGAAAAAATCGATATAACAACCGAATTTATCCGCCTTGACGCACTATTAAAGTTTGCCGCAACCGTCGAATCCGGTGGGGAAGCAAAACTACTCATTCAGGACGGCCAGATAAAGGTCAACGGCGAGGTCTGCACTCAACGCGGAAAAAAGGTTCGCGAAGGAGATATCGTCACTGTCAACGGAGAAAGCTATGTTGTCCGCGGAGGCGCTGGATGATTGTAAATTCCGTCCGTCTGGAGGGTTTTAGAAACTACATAGACGAGATTGTTGAGCTTTCGCCCGGAATTAACGTTATAACGGGCGAAAACGCGCAGGGAAAAACGAATTTTCTCGAAAGTGTGTATCTTCTTAGCTGCGGTCACGGATTTCGTACACGGCTTGACAGCGAGCTTATTTCATTTAACAGCGAATATGCAAGGGTAAGCGGAAAGGTTTTCACTCGTGAACGAGAACAAAGCATCGAAATAAAAATGAAGCGCGGAGCACGAAAGCAAATTCTCTGCAACGGAGTCAAAAAAAACGCAGTTGAGCTTTCCGACATTCTTCGTGTGGTTCTGTTTTGCCCCGATGACCTTAATATGATAAAGGACGGAGCAAAGGCACGCCGTCGATTTATGGATATGGCAATTTCCCAGCTTCGCCCCTCTTATGCAGGACTCATTTCAGAATATACCCGCCTTTACGAGCACAAAAAGAGAATTCTTGGTGACTGGCACGAAAAGCCCTCACTTTTGGATACGCTCGACGAATTCTCGGATAGTATGTGTCGTTGTAGTGCTCAAATAATCAGGTATCGCGCCGCATTTTCAAAGCGTCTTTCCGAGGTAGCGGTGCCGATACACAGTGAATTTTCGGGCAACGGCGAGGAGCTTTGTCTCACTTATCAAACAGTGAGCACAGTCAAAGACCCCTTTGCTTCGGCTTCGGAGATTTATGCCGAGCTTGTCGAACACCAAAAAGCTCATAGAGAAGCGGAAATTGCGTCTAAAAACATCCTTTCAGGAATTCATAAGGACGACCTTGACATCAACATAAACGGCAGTAACGCAAGGCTCTATGCCTCACAGGGGCAGACCCGCACAGCGGCACTTTCCTTGAAGATGGCAGAACGCGAAATATCTTTACAGGACACAAACGAATGTCCAGTTCTCCTTTTGGACGATGTATTGAGTGAATTGGACGCAAAACGCCAGGAATTTGTCCTTAACAGAATTGGCGGAGGACAGACGCTTATAACCTGCTGTGAGGACGGTCGGCTCCAAAAACGCACAGGTGGCAGAATAATCAACATCGCCGGAGGAAAGACGGTTCGTCTACCTTATGGCAAGGAGTAATCATGTATTTACATCTCGGAAAAAATGTCGTTGTGGCGTATTCGGAAATCATCGCCGTGTGCGATTTGGACAATTCGTCCCACTCGCATATAACGAGGGCATACCTCTCCACCGCGGAAAAGAGCGGTCAGGTCATCAACGTATGTGATGATTTGCCGAAATCCTTTGTAATCTGCCAAGGCTCCGACGGCAAGCAAGTTTTATATCTGTCGCAGCTTGCGTCCTCAACTCTTCTAAAGAGAGCAAACACGCTAAGCTTTGAATAATAACGGAAACGACTCTGGTTTTTATAAACGGAAGGAAGAAACAAATGGCTGAAATCACCGATAAAATAACTCAAGAATACGACGCCTCACAAATTCAGGTGTTGGAGGGGCTGGAAGCGGTCCGCAAAAGACCCGGTATGTACATCGGCTCAACCTCTGCAAGCGGATTGCACCACCTTGTTTACGAAATTGTGGACAACGCAATCGACGAGGCTCTGGCTGGCTACTGTACGCATATCGAGGTTTCGATAGAGTCCGGAAACACCATCTGCGTTACCGATAACGGACGCGGAATTCCTGTCGACATTCAGGAGCAGACTGGAAAGCCCGCGCTGGAGGTTGTTTACACCGTTCTGCACGCCGGCGGAAAATTCGGAGGCGGAGGCTACAAGGTTGCCGGCGGTCTTCACGGCGTTGGAGCTTCAGTCGTAAATGCTCTTTCGGAGTGGCTGGAGGTTGATGTTCACAAAAACGGAAACATCTATCAGATGAAGTTTTCCCGCGGCGCTATTACGCAGGAAATGAAAATAGTCGGAACCACAGATAAAATCGGAACAACCGTCCGCTTCAAGCCAGACCCCGATGTATTCGAAGAAACGGTGTTCGACTATGAAACGCTTCACGTTCGTATGCGTGAGCAGGCTTTTCTGAACGCAGGTCTGCACATTTCAACAGAGGATAAGCGCCTTGCTGAGCCAGTGCGCGACGATATGTTCTACGAAGGCGGAATCCGTGAATTCGTCAAATATTTAAACCGCAACAAAACGGCCCTACACCCCGACGTAATTTACATGAGCGGAAGCAGGGATAACAATAGCATCGCCGAGGTTGCCATCCAATATAACGACAGCTACAACGAAACCATGCTGTCCTTTGCAAACAACATTCACACGCCAGAAGGCGGAATGCACGAAACCGGCTTCAAAACGGCGTTGACCCGCGTTCTAAACGCATATGGAACAAAAATCGGACTGCTTAAAAATGATGATAAGGTTTCCGGTGATGATTGCCGCGAGGGCCTTGCCTGCATCATTTCCGTTAAGCTAACTGATGCTCAGTTTGAGGGACAGACAAAGGCAAAGCTGGGAAACAGCGAAATTCGAACCCTCATTGATAATATTGTTTATGACAAACTTACGATTTTCCTTGAAGAAAATCCAGCTGTCGGAAGAATTATTATTGAAAAGGCGATGACCGCGAGTCGCGCACGTGAGGCAGCTCGAAAGGCAAGAGAAAACATACGCCGCAAAAACGCACTTGAGGGCTCAACACTTCCCGGCAAGCTCCGCGACTGCAATGAGCGCGACGCGGCTCTTACCGAAATTTATATCGTCGAGGGAGATTCCGCAGGAGGCAGCGCAACGGGCGGACGTGACAGCCGCTTTCAGGCGATTTTGCCGCTATGGGGAAAAATGCTCAACGTTGAGAAGGCGCGTGCCGACAAGGTTTATTGCAACGACAAGCTTATGCCGGTTATTACAGCTCTGGGCGGCGGAATTGGCGAGGATTTCGACACAGGCAAGCTCCGCTACCACAAAGTCATCATCATGGCCGATGCCGACGTCGACGGAAGCCATATCAGAACCCTACTGCTCACATTCTTCTTCCGCTTCATGCGGCCGCTCATCGAAAAAGGCTATGTGTATGCCGCAATGCCACCACTCTATAAGCTTGTGCGCGGAAAGCAGACACGCTACGCCTTTTCCGACGAAGAGCGTGACCGTTTTTCCGCCGAAATGCGCGGAGAGGACGGCAAGGGCAAAATCGACATCAGCCGAAATAAAGGTCTTGGTGAGATGGATCCCCATGAGCTTTGGGATACAACGATGAACCCCGAAACACGCACCTTGAAGCAAATAACGCTTGATGACGCAATTGCAGCGGACGAAACCTTTACTATCCTAATGGGAGAAAAAGTTGAGCCGCGAAAGGAATTTATCGAGAAAAACGCGAAATACGCGGTAAATTTGGATATATAGTCCGCATTATCCCATTTAACTTCACTTAATATATCGGGGCGGATAATTTTGGCTTTTCGCCGTACACGGCGGGCCATAATTATGCCGGATAATTTTATCCATAAAAAATAAGGTGGTCACAAAATGGCAAAAGATTATAAACCGGAGGACATTCTATATCCGGAGCAAAAAATCATAGCTTCAGAACTTGTCAGCGAGATGCAGACTTCATACATCGACTACGCAATGTCGGTCATTGTCGGCAGAGCACTGCCGGACGTACGCGACGGCTTAAAGCCCGTACACCGCCGTATCCTTTACGCAATGTACGAGGATAACCTTACGAACGACCGTCCCTTCAAAAAGTCCGCCACCTGCGTCGGTGACGTTCTGGGACGTTATCATCCACATGGCGACCAGTCCGTTTACGATGCGTTGGTTCGTTTGGCACAGGACTTTTCCATGCGCTACACGCTGGTTGACGGACACGGAAACTTCGGTTCTATCGACGGCGATCCCCCGGCAGCTTACCGTTACACAGAAGCCAGGATGTCAAAGATTTCCGATGAGCTTTTAAGGGACATAGAGAAGGAAACCGTTGACTGGGACCCGAACTTCGATGAAACCCGCAAGGAGCCGAGAGTTCTGCCCAGCCGCTTCCCGAATCTGCTTGTTAATGGTTCGAGCGGTATCGCAGTCGGAATGGCAACCAATATCCCTCCCCACAATCTCAGGGAAGTTATCGGAGCCTGTCTTTGCGTTTTGGAAAATCCCGAAGCGGAGCTTTCGGATTTAATGGAGCACGTAACGGGACCAGATTTCCCGACAAAGGGCATTATTATGGGCAGAGCCGGCATAAGAGCTGCCTATGCAACTGGCAAGGGACGCGTTGTTATTCGTTCTCGTACTGAAATTGAGGAATACGGGCAGAACCGCTTACGTATTATCGTAACCGAGCTTCCCTATCAGGTAAACAAGAGAACACTTATCGAAAACATTGCAGATCAGGTGCGCGACAAGCGTTTGGACGGAATTTCAGGTTTGCGCGACGAATCCGACCGCAACGGTATGCGCATAGTAATCGAGCTGAAAAAGGACGCAAATACACAGGTCGTTTTGAACCGCCTGTTTTCGCAGACACAGCTGCAATCCTCCTTCGCAATCAATATGCTCGCACTGGTAAACAACCAGAGCCAGCCAAAAATTCTGTCTCTGCGCCATATTTTGGACGAGTACCTTGCTTTCCAGAAGGAAATTATCATTCGACGCACGCAATATGACCTTAAAAAGGCACTTGAGCGCGCGCATTTGCTGGAAGGTCTGCTTATTGCACAGGACAATATCGACGCGGTTATCCGCATTATCCGCGAAAGCTATGACAACGCAAGGCTAAATTTGATGGAGCGCTTCGGGCTTTCCGAAATACAGGCACAGGCGATTTTAGATATGCAGCTCAAGCGTTTACAGGGTCTTGAAAAAGAAAAGCTCGAAAACGAATACCATGAACTCGAAGAAAAAATCGCCTATTACAACACTCTTCTCGCCTCTGACGAGATGATTTGTGAAGTTCTTAAGACAGAAATTACGGCGATAAGGGAAAAATATGGCGACGATCGCAAAACCGAAATTCAGGATGTTGAGGACGAAATTGACATTGAGGATCTAATCGAGGAAGAGGACTGCGTATACACGCTGACCCACGCTGGATATATTAAGCGTCTTCCGGCGGACACATACAGGGCGCAGCGTCGTGGCGGAAAGGGTATTTCTGCTCAGACTCTCCGCGAGGAGGACTTCATCGAAACCGTGTTTACCGCCTCGACTCACGATTACATTCTGTTCTTTACAAATTACGGCAGGGTATATCGCAAAAAGGGATATCTGATTCCAGAAGCTGGGCGTACCGCAAAAGGCACGAATATTGTAAATCTTCTGCCAATTGAGCAGGGCGAGCGCGTCAGCGCAATGATTCATACACGCGACCTTGATGTCGAGGACGAATTCCTTGTTATGATAACAAAGGATGGCACAGTCAAGAGAATGTGTCTTAATATCCTCAAAAACGTCCGCAACAACGGTATCCGTGCCATAAATATTGAAGAGGACGACGAGCTTATTTCCGTCCGCATAACCGACGGAAACGAAAATATACTCATTGCAACGCATGACGGTATGGCAATTTGCTTCGACGAAAACGACATTCGCCCGATGGGAAGAACTGCAACGGGTGTCCGCGGAATTCGCCTGCGCGACGGAGATTTCTGTGTTGGCGCAGCCCGCGCCCGTGAAGGCGGCGCTCTGCTTTCTGTCACCGAAAACGGTTACGGAAAGAGAACGGAAATCGGCGAATATCTGCGCGGAAATGATGGAATACCTCAGAAGCGCGGCGGCACCGGACTTAGAAACTATAACGTCACCGATAAGACGGGGAAGGTTGCGGATGTTAAGGTAGTCGATGAAAAAGACGATGTCCTGCTAATCTCGGATGACGGAACAATTATCCGCATGAGTGCGGATACCATCAGCACCTTTGGCAGAGCCACTCAGGGCGTTCGTCTTATGCGCCTGTCTGAGGGAGCCAAGATGATCTCCGTTGCCAGAACAGACAAGGACGATTCGGAGGAAGTACTCCCCGAGGAGTAACTTAACACTATGAAACAAGTAACAATCTACACCGATGGCGCCTGCTCCGGAAATCCCGGGCCAGGTGGTTGGGGAGCGATTCTCCTGTATAAGGACACTGTCCGCGAGCTGTCCGGCGGAGAAACACAGACCACCAACAACCGAATGGAGCTTCTCGGCGCGATTTCGGCGCTTACCGCTTTAAATGAGGCCTGTGAAGTTGACCTCTACACCGATTCACAGTATATCTCAAATGCGATTAACAAGGGCTGGCTTCAGGGCTGGAAGGCAAAAAACTGGAAACGCAAGGACGGCGAGCTGAAGAACGTCGACTTGTGGCAGGAGCTTGATAAGCTGTTGAGTCTCCACACAGTCACGTTTAATTGGGTAAAGGGACACGCTGACAACAAGTTTAACAACCGCTGCGACGAGCTTGCGGTTATCCAGAGAGATAAGTTTTCTAGAAAATAGAAGTGATACAAACTTTTTCGACTTGCGAAAAGCTGTTTTTGCAAAAGTAAAGCATCAAGAAAACGTCCTTCATTCATTGAACGAAGGACGTTTTCATTAGTGTCCAAGACGGGCTTAACTTAAAAAAAATACACAATTTAAAAACCGGACTATCTTACGATAGCCCGGTTTTTTTATACGAATTATTAAAACTCTGCTGTTCCGACAGTTCTGGGGTGCGGAAGAACGTCACGAATGTTGCTCACACCTGTTAAATACATGATAAGGCGCTCAAAGCCCATGCCATAACCAGCGTGGCGGCAGGAGCCGTAACGGCGAAGGTCAAGATACCACCAATAGTCGTCCTTGTTGAGCCCCAGCTCAGCCATGTGCTTTTCAAGAACATCGAGGCGCTCTTCACGCTGACTGCCGCCGATAATCTCTCCGATTGCGGGAACAAGGCAGTCTGCCGCGGCAACGGTTTTTCCGTCGTCGTCCAAACGCATATAGAAGGATTTTATATCTTTAGGATAATTTGTAACAAAAATCGGCTTCTTGAATATCTTCTCAGTCAAATAACGCTCGTGCTCAGTCTGTAAATCCGTGCCCCACTCGACCTTATAATCAAACTCTTCGTTGTGTTTTTCCAATATCTCAACGGCTTCGGTATAGGTAACTCTGCCGAAGTCAGAGCTTGCGACATGGGTCAAACGCTCAAGCAGCTCGGTGTCCACAAAGCTGTTGAAAAACTCCATTTCCTGAGGGCATCTTTCCAAAACGGTGCGGATAACGTATTTAATCAGACCTTCTGCGTTGTCCATATAGTCCGTAAGGTCGGCAAAAGCCATTTCAGGCTCAATCATCCAAAATTCGGCTGCATGGCGCGCGGTGTTGGAGTTTTCGGCACGGAAGGTGGGCCCGAAGGTGTAGACATCACCAAAAGCCATAGCAAAGTTCTCTGCATTAAGCTGACCGGATACGGTAAGGTTTGTTTCCTTACCAAAGAAATCCTTTGAACTATCTATCTTGCCGTCCTCTGTGCGGGGAGGATCGTTAGCATTAATTGTGGTAACGCGGAACATTTCGCCGGCACCCTCACAGTCCGAGCCGGTTATAATGGGCGTGTGGACATAAACGAAGCCCTGCTGCTGAAAATATTCGTGAATGGCCGCTGCCGCAACGCTACGGACGCGGAACACTGCAGAAAACAGGTTCGTGCGCGGACGAAGATGTGCAATTGTGCGCAGGTATTCAAGGCTGTGACGCTTTTTCTGAAGCGGGTAATCGGGCGACGATACGCCCTCGACCTCAATAGAAGAGGCCTTCAGCTCAAAAGGCTGCTTCGCGTCGGGCGTTATTTCAAGCTTACCCTTAATGATAAGCGCCGCGCCGACGTTCTGACGGGCGATTTCGTCGAAATTATTCAATGTATCCTTTTCAAAAACGACCTGCAGGCTTTTGTGCGCGCTGCCGTCGTTGAGTTCAACAAATGCAAAATTCTTCATGTCACGAAGGGTGCGAACCCAACCGCAAACTGTGATTTCTTCGCTAGTGAAAGCAGAGGCGTCCGCGTATATCGCGGAAATTTTTGTACGTTTCATATTCTGACACATGCCTTTCCGGTGTTTTTGAAGCCACAAAAACAAGAACTTCCCTCTTGTTATTGAGAGTATATTGAAGTATTATACATATTAGATTCAAGTTTTTCAACAGTTTGATGAAATAAAACTCGCAGGAGTGACTATAATGGAAAAAATATTCAATAATATCACTGAGCTTATCGGAAATACGCCGCTTATGGAGCTTCACACTTTCGGAAAAATTCATTGCCCTAACGCTCGTCTTTTAGTAAAACTCGAGAAATGCAATCCCGCAGGAAGTGCAAAGGACAGGGTTGCACTCAATATTATCAAAACCGCGGAGCGCGAAGGAAAGCTCAAAAAGGGTGGCATGATTATTGAGGCCACAAGTGGCAACACAGGTGTGGGGCTTGCTGCTGTTTCCTCAGTTCTGGGCTATGAAACTGTTATTGTTATGCCCGACAGCATGAGTGTTGAGCGAATCAAGCTCATCGAAGCCTACGGCGCAAAAATTGTTCTGACGGAAGGTGCAAAGGGCATGGCTGGCGCAGTCGAAAAAGCCGAAGAAATTCAACGCGAAAACGAAGGCAGCATCCTTGCAGGACAGTTTTCAAACCTCTCAAATCCAGAGGCTCACTATATGACGACCGGACCGGAAATTTGGCGAGATACGGATGGTAAGGTGGACGCATTTGTTGCAGGCGTAGGAACTGGCGGCACGATTACTGGAACCGGAAGATACTTGAAAGAGAAGGATTCTCTTATAAGGATAATTGCAATGGAGCCGGATAGCTCGGCGCTGCTTTCTGGGGAAAATGCGGGTAAGCATAAAATTCAGGGAATCGGCGCAAACTTTATTCCTGATATTCTGGACAAGACGGTTTATGACGAGGTCGTTCGAATAACTGACGAAGAGGCTTTTTCGGCAATGCGGGAGCTTGCAACAAAAGAGGGACTTTTCGTCGGAGTATCATCTGGCGCGGCGGCGATAGCTGCGGCAAAGGTGGCATCAAGACCCGAATTTGCTGGCAAGACCGTTGTAGCGCTCCTTCCTGATACAGGCGAGCGCTATTTGAGCGTGTTGTAGTGGAAGAATAGATGTTTTTGCGATATGTTTAAACTAAGTGTGTTTTGATATTATAATGCAGATTGCTTTGACATAAAAAAGAACGTCAATAGTCTTTCAACTTTTGCGGAGGCGGTTTTCCCATGAAGGAAAATATATGAATGTAACAACTCTTTTGCGTTCAGGGAAAATCCCTCGGCTGTGATATATGGCATGACGTGCATACAATCAAAACTATAACATATAATAGAAAAACTAATGTGAGCCGGCGGTGTGTGCGGTTTGCGTGACTCACTTTTAAGATGTTCGCAAACAAAATTGCCAATTTAGACATAATCAATTTAAATAAAAGCTTGACACCACCTGAGACCCGTGTTACTATATATAAGCGCCTCAAAGCTTAGGCTTAAGCGCAGATAAACAACTCCATATCGCGGAGTGGAGCAGTCTGGCAGCTCGTCGGGCTCATAACCCGAAGGTCGTAGGTTCAAATCCTGCCTCCGCAACCAAAAGAAACCCTGTAACCGCAACGGTTACAGGGTTTTGCTATTTTATTACATTAGCCTTATTTTAGGCAAATGTTCAAGTTTTGTTCAAGTCGGCGTAAAAAGTGAGGCAGATGAGGCCATAAAGTTGGCCTCATCTGCATTTTTTTGTTTCTTTTTAGTGCTAAGAAGTTTCAAGTTTTTTTGATGTAGATAAATTGTTGTCATCCATCAAATCTTTATAAATAGGATATTTCTTAATATCATCACCAAGTTTTTCGAATCGTTCATCAATTTTTGCTTTCTGTACTTGTGAAAGATTGCTGTCTGCATTTTCTAATTCGTTCATCCAATGCTGAATTTCTTGACAGGCAGCACTTGTCATCTGTTGATCTCGTGCTTCTATTCTGCCTATACCAAAATTTATTTTGGTATTCACCAGATGTTCATTACTATCCATACTATAAAACGTTATAACCCAAATGCCCATCAAATTTGAGACCGTAAATGAAGTCTTCCCATTATAAACCGTATATGAACTAATACTTCTATGCATTGCAACACTTGGGTTTTTTGATGCATCCAATACAGATTCCGATTGAATTCTATCCAAGAAAAAAACGTGATTCTCAATGGATCCAATATCTGTACGTTTACCCATAAGATAATCACGCATAATTTCTTCAGACCTAAATAGTGTCATAAGAATATCTTTATCGAACTCTGGATCAGCCGCAAATTCCGCCAAATCGAGGTATAAGCTTCTCCAACTCAAGGAAATGATGAAATAGGTCAAACTCTCGTCATAGTCAAAAGTCTTTTCATTTTTATCATGATATGTATTAAATATATGACTAGCAAACCATGTTTCTTTTTCACTGAAAAGTTCTTCGCAATCATGACAAAGCATGAAATGCTTTTCTATGTCTTGAGCGATTTTATTTGGTTCATTAGTATTTCTAATATTTCCAGGAGACGTGTTTTTAAGTCTTCGTCCAACAAATTTGGGAACAATATGACTTAGCTGTAATTCCTTTTTTTGTCTACATAATGCGCACTGACCTATTTGATTTGTAGCCATGACATTTTTATCTCCTTCTCAAATCCAGAAAGGGGTAATCAAGATAAATATTACTGAATAGTTAATATAAGTTAGTACTTATCAAACAGAGCTATTCTATTATATATTACATCTTCTTATAATCTGTCAATCAATAGTTGTACCACCTCAACACCTTCATAAAAAAACGGATGAGTCTCTTACGAGGCCCATCCTAAATTTATTTTTAACGGTTTACTTGAAAGTGAGCAGTTCTTCTGCCTCTATTTATTAGTTAGCTTTTTGTTTTTGATATTGCCTTGCCTGAGCTGGTGTAAGCATATCGTCCAGGGCTTCAGTTGCTGCTTCCGCGGCGCTTCGTATCGAATGGGAGTAGATATTCATCAGAGTGGAGGCTTGAGCGTGCCCAGTACGAGCCTGCAGCGTTCGCAGGTCGACGCCGGCGGCGATTTGCAGAGTTGCGAAGGTATGCCGCAGGGCGTGAGGGTTGAGGTGCTCAAGGCCATTCTTCTCCGTAAATTTACTAAGCCAGTAATTAATCGTATCGGGGTTAATCGGTTTGCCGTCCTCTTGGATAAATAGACGGTCACTTTCCCCTTTCCAATAATCGCCGAGTTTTAATTTATACTCAGCCCACCAGACTCGATACTCTCTGAGCAGGTCAACCATGAACTTCGGGATATGTACGACCCGTTCACTGCTCTGGTTTTTAGTTGGTACCTCCACAATCCCAACATGTCGTTGATACTGTGAAGCACGGCGCACGTTTACAAGTCCGTTCTTGAAATCAACGTCGCCCCACTGAAGGCCGCAGAGCTCACCGCGACGAAGGCCGCTATAGAGAAGAAGCATCAGAGCTGTCCTCGGCCTAATGTCCGGCTCGGCTAAA
Source organism: uncultured Oscillospiraceae bacterium (assembly GCA_964560435.1). GTDB lineage: Bacteria > Bacillota > Clostridia > Oscillospirales > Oscillospiraceae > UBA2658. The sequence continues at coordinate 25,601 of CAZLLK010000018.1, read as the reverse complement.
AGAAGCGACACCATCTCTCGGGCTTGTGAATCATCGAGGTACAAGGCCTCCTTGCGTTGTACCTTTGGCGCGGTTGCGTGTTCAGAAGCAACGTTAAAGGGTACAATCCGCTCGCGTTTAGCCTTTTCGAGAATGGCGCAGATTAGACGATGGTGGTGATGTATGGTCTTATCGGCGAGCCCGGTCGTTGTTTCCACGATATCGAATAGGGCTTTCGTTTCCAATCCAAGAGCGTCTGCAATCTGCTTGGCCTTTTCAATGGAGATGCGCTGTCCTGCGCAGGCTGAGCCCACTGTTGCGGGAGCTATGCCGGCCGCTTTAGCGAGCGCGGTCTTTGTCATTTTTTTAGCCGGCCGGTGCTTCTCAAGCTTCTTTGGAGATATTGCATAGCAGCCTTTCTCCTTGATACCAGGCTCAGCCAAGTTTTTATAAAATTCCTCAAGGTGATGAGCTTGGAGTTTTTCAAGCCGGATATGGCCTATTGCCGGATTGATACGTTCGAGAAACTCTTCATATCGGGCTCGGGTGGTTGGTGCGAGCTGCGCGGACGCCATCCATTGTTCTGCGTAATCTGCAAAGCGCGTTTTTCCGTCCAAAGCCGCCAGGCCCTGCTTTACCTGTTCCTCGAATAGTGTGGCCTGAAGATTGAGCTCCTTCTGTACTGCCTTCTCCGACATGCCTTCGGGAACGCGCCACGTTTTGACCTTAACCAGTTGTTTCCCGCTGAGAGCAGTATCCGAAAAAACGCGAATCATGTAGCTGTGTGAACCGTCTTTGTTTTCACGGCAGGTAATACTAGCCATTATTTTTCAAAACCCCTTTCAATGACAAAAGAGCTGCGTTTACATCAAGCAAAAACAATTGGTCTAGATGATTCCCCTCAAGTTTGCTTTTCGCAAGTATTGTCCCGTTTGTTCCATCATCAATAATAATATTTAAGGCCGGAGCGCCCGTTCGGGGAGATTCATTATCTACAAATGGCTGTGTTTTATTAATAGAACCAAATAGATAATAGGCTATTGCGTCAGTAACAACCTCGTTTTCGATTAAAGCATTTATTGCTCTAGTCCTCGGCGCGGGAGAATCGTCCAGATATTCACCATTACTTTTGTACTCTTTTAATTTACTAATTGCTATCTCCGAAAGCAATGTTTCTTCATGAATATCAGTTGCGGCTCGTGTTTTGAAATCGTATTCGCATAATAAATAGCCAAGCTCACATTTGAAGATATTGCACATTAGTAACATCTCTGTTAGTTGTGGCATTGCTTTACCGCTTTCCCAATTTGCTACAGTTTGCCTTGACTCAAAAGATAACCCAACTTTCTCCGCAAGACTCCCTTGGGTTTTAAATCCCGCAAGTTTTCGCTCCTCTTGAATACGCTTGCCTATTTTTTCAAAATCATAGTTTTTGTTGTTCATAAACAACACCATCCAATGTTTATTAATATTATTGCCGTTCTAAAGGATATTTACAACTACATTATATAATTATAAAATATGAATTGCAAGAAGAAACTATGAAATGAGGTGAAAAAATGATGGACAATGTGAAAAGTCCGCGCATGCGTACAATATCTCAGGCAGCTGAGTATATGAAGGAACAGGATAATAGCACCGCGCTCACAAAAACCGCCATTCGTCGTATGGTTATAAATGGAGATATACCATTTGTAAAAGCAGGGAACAAGTATTTGCTTTCACTAGAAACGCTTTCCACCTACCTTACTGGCGGCACGGCAGCCACAGAAGCAGTGGGTGGGGTCCGAAAAATACCGGAAAGGAGATGCTGATATGGAAGCAATCATAACCCTTCTCCCCACTGGTGAAATGAATGCTATCTCGCGTCGTCAACTTCGAGTACTTACCGGCCTATCAGACCGGAAGCTCCGCCTCCAGATTGCTGCAGAACGCCGCGCAGGTGCCTTGATCCTTAGCAGCACGGAGTCAGCCGGCTACTATCAACCGGAAAGCCGCGAGGAACTTCGCAGATTTGTTAATTCAATGCGGAGCCGTGCGGCATCAATATACGATGTGCTCGGAGCTGCCGAGTCAGCTCTTGAACTGTGGCCTATAGATGGATGAGTGGGAATACATTTGACCCTCGCGAATCGTATCGCGAGATTAACGAAAGTGTCCCGATTGAGGACGCAGCTCGGCGCTATGGATTGTTGATAGATCGTACAGGTAAAAAAGCCACATGCCCATTCCACAATGATCATAATCCGTCGATGAGCTTCTGGAATAACAGGTTTCGATGCTTTTCTTGTGGAGCTTCGGGTAGCGTCTTGGACTTGGTAATGCAAATTCTTAACCTTGAAATAAAGGGCGCTGCACAAAGACTAAACGCGGATTATGGACTTGGCCTCATGCTTGAGCAAAAACGACTGACACCGGAAGAAACTGCAGAGGCGGAGCGGATTCAAGAAGAACGCAAGCGTAACAATGCCATATTAAAAGGCTTTGAAATCTGGGCGAGGGCGTCGATTAATACGCTTTGTAAATACCACAGGGAGCTTTGGGTGGCGAAGAGAGACCTTGCGCCAGCGACGCCAGACGAGGAATGCAACCCTCTCTTTGTGTTCGCCTGTCAGGAATTAGACTACATAAATTATATAATTGACGTGTTATCATGCGAAACTACATCAGAGAAACTAAAATTGTTCCGAGAACGGACGGTGGAAAACCTTGTCGACGAATTACGAAAGAAAAGATGATAAACTCAATGCTTTGGAGGCGCTCAGCCCCGAGGAAAAGGCGGAGCTTCTGGCATTAGCGGCGACTGAGCCGGATATAAGCTTAGAAAGGTCCGAGGGTAATCGAGCTACATTAAAATATAAGCCCGGCGATTTTTCAGATGCCGGAAATGCCGAAGTGCTTAAAACGTTTGCAGAAGGTCAACTTTTATTTTGTGACGCTACAGGATGGCTAGCATGGAATGGAGTTAGGTGGGAACCAGGCGATTACAATGCAACGAATGTTGCAACAGACTTCACAAAATTAATGCTTAATGAGGCGCTCGGTTATTTTAACGCTGCGGTGCTATCAGAAGAAGTCCAAGAGCAGAAGACGGCAAAAGAATATTTACGACACGCACAAAACTCTCGCTCCGCCGTATCAATTGAAAGAATGCTAAAGCTTACCAAAGCAGCTTTACATATCAGGCTTGACGAACTAGACGCGGATCCGTTCCTACTGAATACTCCGGCTGGGATCGTTAATCTGAAAACCGGTAAAATCGTGCCACATGACAAAAGCAAACTATGCACCAAAATTACTCAAGTTGCGCCTTCTGATACCGGCTGCGAAATTTGGGAAAAGTTCATTTCGGACGTAACTTGCGAGGATGGATCCACAGCCGGATTTTTGCAGCTCGTGAGCGGAATGGCCGCCATTGGTAAAGTGTACCACGAAGGAGTCATAATCGCCTATGGCGGAGGTCGAAACGGAAAAAGCACACTTTTCAATTCCCTTTGTCGAGCCTTGGGTGACTATGCGGGTAGCTTAGCCGTCAACACTTTAACCACAGAGCGGGGCGGCAATAAAGGTGCGTCTTTGGCCACTTTGCGTGGTAAGAGACTTGTCGTAGCCGCCGAGTTGGAGGAAGGCTCTCGCATATCAACGTCCATGTTGAAACAGATCGCATCAACAGATCGGCTCGTTGCAGAAGAAAAATTTCGAGCACCTGAAGAATTCGAGCAGTCGCATACCTTGGTACTTTATACAAATCATCTTCCACGCGTTGGCTCAACGGATGCAGGTACTTGGCGCAGACTAACCGCAATATTATTCAATGCTCGATTTGAAGGCAGTGCTGTCGTTGCAAATTATGCAGATATACTGTTCGAACGAGCCGGCGGAGCAATCCTTCGATGGATTATTGAAGGTGCTGTTAATTTTGCGCGAAACAAATTTAAGTTAGATATTCCGGAATCCGTTCAGGAAGTATCGGAGGGTTACCGAGCCTCAGAAGACTGGATCGGCAATTATATAAATGAACGTTGTACAAATGAGGTGAGCGCTAGAACGGGAGCGCGAGATTTGTATATCGATTATCGGGCATGGGCCGAGGAAAATGGCGACTATGTCAGACGCGAGCGCGACTTCGCTGCGGCCCTCGAAGGCCGAGGGTATCAGAAAATCGCTCCGGGAAATCGACGTGTTTGGATAGGTCTAAAGCTAAATTACTCAGATAACGGTTACTACCAACAGAAGTACGGCACATAGATGAAGTAGTGTCCTTTGTTAACCCAGTTAACCATAGTTAATGCTAAATACATAAATACTCTTTATACGCGCGTATATAAAGTATTTATGTATTTATACCTAACATGGGTTAACATCCTTAACATTGCCTGAAGACAGCTTAATTTTTCAACTGTATATAAACTTTTCAGCGTCAAAAAATACAACAATATTGGGCTTTGCAGCCCAAACAAAAACTAGGAGGCATTATGAATCAGCTTCAAAAGTCAATACTCGAGTACACAAGAGAAAACGGGGGCATTACACATGCAGATATTGAATACATTTTTGACGAATATGGGTTTGAGTATATTGGCAATTTATTTGATTGCTTAGAAGAGAATGAGAACATCGTCTTTTGGTATGGCTGGAATGAAGAGGCATTTAATGTGCTGCAAAACCTTTTAACCGAAGGCTTCTTAATCCGAGAGCCCGCCACACCATTAGTTGTTTTTTTAATGGGAAAGGCTCCATCACTTCCACGGGCTGAAAGAAAATATAACTATAAAACTGAACGCTGGCTACCGGTAATGTTTAGGCTGGCAAAGACAGAGAAAAACACCTACCTACCTAAGAACAGAACTACTACCAAACCACAAATTGGTGTACAGGAAGGAGGTGAATATTTTGTCTAAAACTCAAGAAGCTGTGCGTTATTTCGCTGCGGCTGCCAGCGCTATGAGCACAGAGCAAAAAAGGCAAGAGCTTCAGCTCGTTTTTGGTGTTGCTGGTAGAGAACAAGAGTGGCGAAACTCTAAACTTAAAAACGCAGGTGAAGAAGCCAAGAAAATTCTGCGGATAATATCTAATTTGAATAAAGATATTAATCGGATTAGCAATCAAGAACAGTCTTTGATTGCTGCCTGCAAGATGGATATGCAGGAAATAATTTCGTTGCTAAAATACATAGAAACCAGGCCCTTAAAGCCGGGATGTGAGTTGTCTTTTCTATACGCCTACGCAGAAGGCAGAGATGCTGATTTAAACCAATACTTATCTTAAAGCATCGTAAAAAATAGGAGGTGCCAGAAAAAATGGCGAGCAAGGAATATGAACTTGCTATCAGAATAGCGGGCAAGGTGGACAGCTCTCTCGGACGAAGTACGACAGAAACGACCAACAATTTGAACGCTATGCAAAAAGCAACAAAAGGGTTCTCGACTGTCGCTGCGGTTTCGTTTGCAGCAATAGCGGCCGGCGCCATCATTGCAGGGAAAGCGCTGCTTGACCTCGGCTGCGATTTCGACGAAGCATATGACACAATAGCGATAAAAACCGGGGCGACCGGCGACCAGTTAACAGCTTTGGAGAACGACTTCAAAGCCGTTTATGGTTCGGTACCTACCACGATGGAAAACGCATCTGCGGCCGTTTCTGCATACAACCAGGTTCTTAATCTGCAGGGCGACGCCCTCCAGGGTGTATCAGAACAGGCCATCCAAGTGGCGGACATGCTGGGAGAGGACCTAACCGGCGTCGTTGATTCGAGCGCTACGGCCTTCGCACAATGGAACCTCAGCAGCGACAAAATGGGCGGCGCGATGGACTATGTATTTGCCGTTTCACAGCAAACCGGCCTGGGATTTACTGACTTAATGGGCGACATGCAGACATACGGCGCACAGCTTCAGGAGCTCGGATTCAGCTTTGAGGACAGCGCGGCGATGTTGGGACAGGTCCGGGCGGCCGGTTACGATACCAGCGCCGTCATGATAGGCATGAAAGCAGCCGTAAAAAATCTCGCGGCCGAAGGTATAAACACGACAGACGGCCTGCAAAGCTACTACACGGCCATTATGAACGCCGGCACCGAGACGGAAGCCATCACGAAGGCGACGGAAGTATTCGGAAGCAAAGCCGGCTCAACTATGGCCGCGGCGATACGCAGCGGGGCTCTTTCCGTGGACGACTTCACGGCGTCACTTGAAGCAAACGGCGCGACCATATCCGGCACGGCCGAGAGTACATATGACTTTGCGGAGCGCCTGCAGCTTTTCAAGCAGAAAGCGCAGCTCGCATTTGAACCAATGGCAGCAACGTTATTTGACAGCCTAAACGACATAATGCCGGCGGTGAGCGAAGCATTAGTGGCTATTATGCCGGCGATTGAGGAACTCACACCGGTTATCGCTAGCGTAATCTCAACCGTAGCCCCCCTCGTAGCGGAAGCGTTACCGGGAATAATTGATGGCGTGACGAGCCTTGTGACAACGGTTCTGCCTCCGCTTACCGCAGCCTTCCAATGGGTAATCGACAACTGGACAATAATCGAGGGAGCACTCATCGCCATAGCTGCAGGGTACGCAGCCTTTCAAATTGTAGGCGTTATTACCGGATTGGTAACAGCCATGAAGGCGTGGGCCGTAGCAACAGAAGGTGTTAGCATAGCTCAAAAAATCCTTAACGTGGTTATGTCGGGCGGCGTTTTAGGGATAGTAATCGCAGCCGTGGCCGCCCTCGTTGCGGCATTTATTTACTTATGGAATAACTGCGACGCCTTCCGCAACTTCTGGATTGGGCTATGGGACGGTATCAAGAGCGTGGTTGCTGGAATAGGAGCGTGGTTCTCGACAGTATTCACCGGAGCCTGGGAAGGCATAAAAGGCGCCTTTTCGGCGGTTGGCTCATTCTTTGCCAGCATATGGGCAACGATAACCGGCATATTCACCTCAATAGGTACAGCAGTCGGAGACGCCATCGGAGGAGCTTTTAAGGCCGTCGTTAACGCGATTATCGGGTTTGCCGAGAGCTACATCAACGGATTTATTAGTGCAATTAACCTTGCCATCGGCGTTATTAATGCGATACCGGGTGTCAACATTCCTGTAATATCTCAGCTGGCAATACCCAGGCTGGCCGATGGCGGCATCGCAACAAGCGCAACCCTGGCGATGATCGGAGAAGGAAACGAATCCGAGGCCGTTCTTCCGCTTTCCAAGTTATCCGCAATGCTGGACACCCCGACAAAGAACAACAGCACATCGGACGAGGACTGCACGGTGGTATTTGCACCGGTTCAAAACTTCTACGGCCCGGTCAACAGGGACGACGTCGACGCAGCGAACGCCGCGAGCTTTGAGCAATTCAAACGGTATATGAATCAATACGATGCGGACCGCAAACGCAAGAGCTTTGCATAGCAGAGGGGCTAAGGTACTACCCAGCTAAAAATTGGGTGCGGGGCAAGGAAGGCGCGAGAGTTTGCTGCAAAAAATAGAAAATTATTTTGCATTTCGTTACGCATTCTCCCCATTCCCTGGAAAAACCGCCCCACTTTTTTTAGTGGGGCGGGTACTGGGGCGGCCGAAACCTTAGTAATTGCAAGTCTTTTATATACATAGCCCCATAAGCCCCACTAAAAAGTGTATTTTTCTTCACGCGAGGCGATTCGCTCAAAGTAAATCACAATTCCTTTATTTACTATACAATAGCTATTTTTGCAAAAATAGTGGGGCGAGTGGGGCGAACACTGAAAAGCCCAGCAATTGCAATGGTTTGGCCCCGCCCCAGTAGCCGCCCCAGTAAGGAAAATCCGCCCCAGTAAAGTGGGGCGAAAGACGCGAAGGAGAGCAAATGAGCGGCAAGAACGACGAAAACACGCCTAAAATCGAATCCACGGCGCAAAAAATCAAAAAACTCCTCGGCAAAACAAGGCCATGCCGGGAGTAGGCCTCGCTCCAAATATGACAAGGAATTCAAGCTGCAATCTATAGGGCAATTGCCTTAATGCAGCGCAAAAAAGACCGCCTCAGATAATCCGAAGCGGCCTTCCGTATAGTCGATACACCAATATCCATTTTATACTGGAGGTGTGGGCATGTCAACTGAAAATGAGCTTGATAACCAGGTTCTTGCGCTTGTGTCAGCCATTCAGGCCGGCGAATGCGACAAGCTGGTAGAGTTGTGGGGGTTGGTTAAAAATTTTGTAGCTAAGATGGCAAGAAACCGCATATATGTGCTTAGAGATTCGGCCTGCGTTGAGTTTGATGACCTTTTTAACAGCGGCTATATTGCCATTGTAAACGCCACAAACGGCTATGATTTCAACGCCGGTCGCAGCTTCCTATCATACCTAGCATTGCATTTAAGAAATGCTTTTAACGAAGCAGCCGGGACCCGTGGAGACAAGCAAAGAAGAGATCCTCTTCATAAGGCAATAAGCCTTAATGCCTATGTGACCGGGTACGACGAGACTATTACCGTTGAGGACACAACTGCCGATCCACAAGACCAATTTGCTGAAGCCGAAGAACGAATTTATAATGAACATTTACGTTTCGCTTTGGATAAAGCAATTAACAGACTCCCCTCACAGAAGCAAGCCGTTTTAAGGGCCTATTTTTTCGAGGGTGAGGACTTTGAAGCTATCGGCAATGATGTGGGCATGAGCGCGAGCTGCGCCCGCAGGATAAGCCAAAGCGCACTACAGCGGCTCAGGTGCAAAAGCATATCAAATGAGCTTCAAACCTATCTTGAGGATCGAACGAACTATTACGATAAGGTTGGTGTCAAAGAGTTTCATCAAACGGGGACCTCACCTGTTGAGAAGCTAGCCATGCGGCGGGAGCACTTGACAGAACTTGCTTCACAACGCAAATACGTTGATTAATCTATAAGAGGCCAAGCTTTTATTGCTCGGTCTCTTCTTCAATATTAGTTTTCTGGCCTCCTTCTACATACTCCATAATGTCGCCTGGCTGACATTTCAGGACGTTACAAAGCCGCTCTATTGTTCGGGTATCGATGTTTCCCGTTCCGTCTTTCATTTTTTGCAAAGCAGTTTGAGAAATAAGGTTCTCTTTTCTAATTGTATATGTGGTTATACGTTTCTCTTTGAGCAAAGCAAAAAGCTTGGTATATATTATGGGCACGTAATCCCCCCTTTGGATATTTCAAAGTTACCTTCATATTGTAATCAAAATATACACGAATTCAAGTGTATTATTAGCCAAAATTATGCGGAAAACATAGTGCTGAGTGTTAATAGACAATACACGCATTATCGTGTATGTTGTGTTCAATACAGCAAGAAATATCACACAGGGGGTTCAGATATGATATCAGAAAATTCTTTGATAAAGAAGATTGGAACAGAGTCGTTGCTTAACAACTTCTCTGTTTCCAACTTTAATGAAGCATACGAATTGCTTAAAGATATTTTTGAAGGTGACTTTGGAAATGATACAAAGTGGGTTGCAACAAAAACATACTTGCTTGGGACACTACAAGGCCGTCATGATGAGCGCCAGTCACGAATAGAGCGCCATCAATATGAATTATACAATCAAAATTCACAAAACTGTGGTGATAACACTGCAGTAATTATTAAGGAGGAAACGCAAATGGGAAATGAAAGAACCATCGAAACAATATCAGTCGTCGAAGCGGCACACAGGCTGAAGCGCTCACCGGCAATGATACAAAAAGCAATGCGAGAAGGAACGTTCCCGGTCGGGACATGCTTCAACACAGGTAGGCAATTTCAGTACATCATACCGAGGGAAGCCTTCGAACGATTCCTGAGAGGGGAGATATCCGGACGCGTACTTATAATGGACGAGCAAACTGGTAAGTACAAATAGAAAAAACGTCAAAAAAGCGGCCAGCCTTAACTAGCTGGTCGTTTTTTTGTTTTAATTCCGCAACAAACTTTTTACTATTTTATTTCCCATGTACATCGTTCTTCTCCTTCCCCATGCTTGCTACCCGATGACCAGTGCGAAAATATGACTTTAGCATTTGCACGGTTTTCAACGGTACATCATATTTTCGTGCAAGTTCAGCATCCTTCAAAAAGAACACTTCTCGATCACGGGAAACTTCACCGCAAAGAAAAAGGAGTGTAGCAAAAACCCCGTGGTCAACGAGCTTGGGATAAAGCGTCCTGTATCCACCGTTCTGACATACAATGCAAATTTCTTCGGAATTAATCCTCTTAATCGCTTGGCTGACCCAAATCTGAGAACGACCAACAATATTGCCCAACTCAGTCTGAGATAGTCTGCAAACTCCATCTTCATCAGCAAAGTCAGAAATAGCGTCCGAAAGCTGCTGATGTTGTATTAGGCTATCGAAAAACAATTTCGTCATTGGAACCTCCTTGCACCAGCTGCAATTTATAATGCTCAGCAATCAAGTCTCTTTTGCAGCCTTTAAGAGCTTTGCTACATCAGCGGAGCGATTTAGTGTATGCATTTTCCTGTGACAATTTGGACAAAGGGCAACTGTATTCTCGATTGAATCTGCTCCACCGGCCGATAGCCAAACGATATGATGCGTTTCTAAATAAGGGGATCCATCCGTAGTATAAAATGGGGCTGGATTTTCACATAGTTGACACTTACCATTAGCCCTTCGTTTTGCATACTCAATTATGTATTGATCTCGCACATAGATTTTCGATGTTATGGATCTATTTGTTGCAGCTCTTGTACCCCTCTCCATTGCTCTTTCTTTTAGGTTTTCTAGGGATAGTTTTTTAGCTTTACGTTTTTGTTGTTCAACATATTTTAAATAGGTCCGCTCATCTATTATTAGACTAGATTCACAAGCGTGAACTTGGAACATCCAGACTTTTCTTAAAATGCCGTCAACATCTTTTTGCACCTCTATATAAGGGTCAGAACAAAGTATGACTTCACCTAAATAGATATATTGTTTTTTTATTAATACCTCGAATAAATGAACAGAAATTCCATTATTTCTAGATTCGGCGAGAGTTTTATTTGCATTGCCTTTTAATACTTGATCGCCATGTTTTCCCATTCCTGTATAGTGAAGAACATCACCGAACCATTTATCTTCATATAACCCTTTTGTATGGTCTGAGATTAAAACTAGGCAGTTAGTTGCTTTGGACGGCCGCATTCCACCCATATTACCACATTTAAATTCGGAGCGAAGTTCTCCATGAGTAACTATTTGACCAATTTTAAAACTGGGTACAAAACTCATAATAATACCTCCAGTAGTTTTTGGGCTATTACAATGTCAGCTGGCAGAAGCTGTTTTTCTAGCAAATTTCCCAACGGCACCCATTCCATTTCATCATGAACAGTTAACCGAATTTCTCCTGTAAAATGCGAGATTGCATATGCCATAAGGTGTATGTCACCATCAACATATTCATATGTGCTTTCCGAAATAAAAGCTCCGACAGTAGCATCGATCAACAATTCTTCACACAATTCACGAGTTAAGCATTGTTCTGGTGTTTCTCCGGCTTCTATTTTACCGCCAGGAAATTCCCAAAATCCAGTATGTTTTTGGTCAGGAGCTCTACGCATAACTAGGACGCTTTCTGCGGAAAGAAAAACTGCAGCTGCAACTTCGACCATATATTTACCCCAAAGAAAGTTTTTCGTTTATTATCCTACAATTTCCATTATAACTAACACAACTACAAAGTCTACACTTTTTCGTGTTATTGCAAGTTTAATGCTTAAAGTGTCCTATTAAGGAAAAACACCCTAAAGTTATATCTGCTACATGGTCAGCAATAGGTTTTCGTTCATAATTACAAATGATGCCTTCGAGAGGTTTTTGCGCGGAGAGATCGTCGGACGGGTATTCCACCTTTGTAATATAGCGCAAAGCGCTAGAGCGTTATGTATAAAAGCATACGACTGGTTCTTCTGCCAGCCGCATGCTTATATACTATTTATTCACTTATTTGTATATAAGGATTTAGGGATTTTAATATCCACAAGCCGTCTGACTCTTTTTCAAAAAACACACCTTGAATACCGATAAGCTTTTCAAATTTATCCTGAACTTCTTCGCGTATAAGTCTTTTGATTGTGTAGTCATATGAACAAAGGTATATTCTGTTTTGATAGCTTTTAACATATAGCTCCTTGTAAGTACCTGTGTGCTCATAACTGATTTTTGTTTTTACTTCTTCTAATTTGCGAAATGAACGGTGCTCATCACTTACAATTAACAAGTCAAGCCATCTACGAGCTTTATCTGAACATTCCGCCTGGCCATTAGTTAATGATTGTTGAAAATCTAGAAGTTGCTTTTTGACAGAGCCCACCAGTTCATTATCTATTTTAATTATAGATGATAGTTCTATTGCGCATTCCCGTGATTTTATGCCTGACATATAGACTTTTGCACTCTCGACATTAGGAACGCCAATTTCGGAAAACAGTGATACATTTTCAAGTATTTTGGATTCGTCCGCTTTCCCGGCTAAATTTAACTTTTTTGAAATAGCATTAACAATCCAAGGAAAGTGGAAACCATAATATTGGTTGCATACATCTGTTGCTTTATCTCCCATTGCTTCAATTTCTTCTATAGAACCACCAGAGTACCACTTTTCTCTAATGTTAATAGTGTTTACTGCGGCTATCAGTTTCTCGTCCATATCCATCGGCAAAAGAGATATAAATGTGTCAAGATATTGAATTAGTGTCATAAGATTTTCGAAATTTTGAGACGATTGAATGTAAGCCTGTGTGTTTTCAGACAATTCGCCAAAGTGTGCATCAATATAAAGGCTTGATTTAAGCGGTACACTGGAACACGCTATTGCTTTCCATTCATTATTAGGGCCAGCTAATTTTACAACGCCCTTGTTTCTTGCCTTCAAAATATCTATAACGTGTTCTTGCGTAAAGCTGATCGATTTTTCTGCCTGTATATAAGCTAAGGACCCACGAAAAGCATCATCTATCCACAGAGAGCAATCCTGTAACCCTTGGACATCATTAATAATATCCATTGAGATTAGCGTATCATCCAGCAAATCTAATAGATCATTGCTCGCTTCAAAGAAGTCTTTTGCTTGTTCAGCATCAGCTAATTCTCGATTTTCAGCTAAAAGCTCTAAGAACATTTCATATTCTATGCCACACTTTTGAGAAATTCGAAATAAAGCTCTTAATAATAGGAAAAGTCCACTTTCAGCTTTTTCAATGTTTTCGAGTTTGAAATACTTGTCTTTTAGTTTTACTTGATTTTGAATCGAAAAAGCATCTTTTGTTCTATCAATCGCAAACAATATTTTTCCTTCCGTATCTGTAAACGCTCGCCCTGCTCGCCCGGCTATGTTCCAGAAATCTTTTACATCAACCAACGTTTCTTGATCTAGATAAACATTTGAGACAATAACTGTAGATACACCAATATTAACTCCCTGTCCTAATGTAGATGTAGCAATAATAATTTTGGGAGATCCATTAGCCATCAAACGTTCTATGCAATAGCGTACATCAGCTGGCAGCTTAGAGCTATGGCATACTATCCCTTGTTTAATAAACGTAATAATTTCCGAATCTTTACCGTACGCTTCCTCACAGGCCAATTCGACATATGACAAATCATTGATATTGTTCCATACATGAGTAATATTCTGTTGTGAAAAAAGTTTAGAAATCACTCGTGCTTGTGAACTCACCATATTTGACCTTCCAACATAAACAAGAACGGATCCCATTGACAGCATTTTAACGGCAGTTGCACCTACTGCTTCTTTTTTATCATTTGGGAAACAAACAGCTTTATATGTCTTACCTGTACTCGTTTCGCGGGCAGGTCGAAGTATTATAGGTTCAATAAAATTATTATTAAACGACGCAGGCTCGCCTTTCCAGTTTAAGTTAACAGTATGATTTATAAAATTAAGCTCTCCAAATCGCTGTGCTGATGGGCGCCAAGAGGATCGTGCAACCATATCTTCACTGCCGCTTACCCATTTTGAGAAATCAGATAAGTTTGGAAGGACCGCCGATAACAATAAAAGCTTACCTTCATTTCTCTTAAGGATGATTTTCAATTCCTCAATAAGTAATTCCCCTGTAATATATCGTGTCTGTGCGCCAACCAAATGACCTTCATCAATAATAACAAGCTTTATGCGCTTTTCTAAATCTGTATTTGCGCGCAGTATAGATTTTATTTTTTCTGGCGTTGCAATTACGACTTGGGCTTCAGTTGCCAATTGCTTATCAATCTGTGTAGCCTGTACACTTCCATATAAGTTTGATACGACATAATTCATTGCATTTAAGACATTAGATAAGCTGTCTTCTATTTCATTTGCTAAAGAGCGAAAAGGGGCTATGTATATACAAAGTGCATCGGGATAATCACTTAAAGTCTTAATAATGCTGATTTCTGCTATTTTAGTTTTTCCTGAACTTGTTGGCATACCAATTACAAAGCCTGATTTACTATTTATACTCTTGCTAATACATTCTCTTTGGGATTTAAAAAACTCAACAATAGGAACTTTTTTATAAAGATTAGCACGGATATATTTCTCGCATTGTTCTTCGGATTCAATAATTGGAGGGAGCACACTCCAAAAAGAAGATTCTCCATATTCATCAAAAACCAAATATAGAAGGCGAAAGATCCACCATAGATGTGGCTCATCATTAATTATGGAAAGATCAATTAAATCAAGCAATATTGTTTTTGCATTTTCTAATTCATCATTATTTCCATAGAAAATGTATTGAATCATCCTTTGTAATGCATCTGAAAGAATTCTCGAGTAAACAAATGATTCTTTGTCGTCTTCATCTATATTTGTAATGTCTTCAAATTGCAGGTCTTTTAATGCTTCCTCCAGCATTTTAAAATTCCGTGTAAGAAAAAATCCGAGTAGTTTTGCAAAGATTGTGTCGCAAGAATAGTGTTTCAAGACAATAAAAGCTTTCGAATATTGAGAGGCGACATAATAAGCAAGTGCACAAGTTAAGCTATAATACTCTTTATAAGTTTTATTACATTGTTTGTACGCATAAAGATGTTCCAATACCCCTGCAGCTTTTTCCATGCATACTGTCGCTTTTTCCCTATGATTATGAGCGAAAAAACACCATCCGCAATCAAGGTATCCGAAAGAAAGATATAGGCATCTTTCATCTAACCCTCTTGTATATTGAGGAAAATTTTCGGTTGGCTCACCCGCGTTATAAAGAATATACCTCGAATTGGCTTGAGCTATATAGTTTTGTATGGTCATGTCCGACTCATATTTTTCATATAATCTAGTTGCTGCATCAAGATTCATCCACTTGCACCTCTAAAAGAAGTTCTTCAGCTCTTGAAAATGCTAACTCCATAAATTCCACAGGATTGTCTATGCCAAGTGAGATAATTGCAAATTCTTTGTTTGTGGAATCCATATTGCTTTCTACTTTATCTTTAACAGCTTGATTAGATAGCAGAAATCCAATATTTTTAATATCGAAATCTGCTCTACTCATTTTGTATTGAATATCTCGTACTTGTTCCGCTAATTTTATTTCACCGTGGTCGTATAGTCTATCAGCAATAAATCCAAGAGATATTGGTAGCGCAAGAGTGTTGTTCATTATCACAGATACTGCCTCTACTGCTTGCTTATTTGGCGTTGTACGGAATTTGCTCTCACCAAGCAGGATTCTCTTTTCATCTACTAATAAAACATCATCGCCTTTCATTGATTGATCTACATTAGGATTGTAATGTAGCTTATATACTAAAACTTTGATACCAGATACTTGACTTAAATATTCAGTTAAAATCACTTCGCCCAGATTCCCTTTTTTTGTTTTGTCTGCCTTTGGGAGCACATCAAGTGATTTTGCATACTCTTGAAAATCATATTTTTGCAAAATCGTTTGTTTGCAACGAAGAGCTGAACTTTTGCCTTCTGAAAGATGATATTTAACAAGCCAGTTAGCAACAGTTTCTATTGCTCCTTTACGCTTTTCTTCTTTTGCCATTAGATTTCGATGCCTTTTTGTATCTGTGCATTCAGTATCACAACAAATTGTCCATTCTCCGAACAGACCATCCATTGGATGTACTCCTATCATTTTTTCTTGTAAGGTCATGTTACCCTTCCTTGCATTTGAGTTTTTTGAATACCCGACAAAATTCATAAGTAAGCTTGATTGACCTTTCGGTAAATGTTAAGGGTTTTTCATTTTCGAGAGCTATTATATAGTTAACTGCATCCAAGAGTCAGCCTCATTGAATTTTTAATCAAATCGGACTCTATCCTTTAATTTCCATTATAAATATAAAAATACTAAAGTCTACCTTTTTTGTTCTTTAAAACAGTTATATCTTCAAATTAGGTTCAATATTGATATAATTCGCCTCCGTAAATAAAAATATATGACGAAGGTGTTTTAAAGGCAGTATCCTATCAATCGTTAATCTCATTCATTTCTATTTGTCACGTGACTCTCTTCGTATCTCCTACCTCCAAAAAACTGGAGGCCCTTAATTTGAGGAGTTGCCCCCAGTTAATAAACCCACTGTATGGATGGGTTATTTACAAGTCGCCACTCCGACTCCTCATGGAAATCATGGGGTTACTCTCCAAAGCATAATCTACCAACAAATCAAACGGGAGCGCTCACTATTGTGGGTGCTCCCGTTTGTGTTTTAAAAGAATATTAAATTTTAAGCAATATATCCTTTGTCATGCATAAAATCATATCCACTTTGAATTTCATCCATAGCAAAGCGTGGTTTGATTTTTGATACAGCGGCGCATATTTCTTCTTTTATTTTGCTATATGAATTTGCTACAAAAAGAGTGGTTGAGAGTAATTCTAACTCTTTTGCTGTTTTGCCCCCAAAAACTGTTACAATGTTGTCAATGGCTGAATCATATTGTAAAGTGCCCACTTCATCTAAAGCTTGTTTCCCGACATCACCACAATTTATATTATATCCTGCATGTCCAGTTGGATATATAACGCTACTTATACTTAAATAATCATTTTGACGTGCAAAGTCAATTTCGTCCATTACAGCAGAAGAATATGGTCCATATGTATAAATTTCAAAATCATATTCTAAAGGAACATTTTCAAGCGTTTGCAATAAATAAGCGCATTTCATCATAGCAGTCTTACCAATTCCAGGTTGCTTTGATGCTATTTTTGTAAATATTAACGCCCTTTCGTTTAGTTCCATAATTACACCTATCTTTCAACATACAATCTTTCTATCTGTGGAATTGATATCATCGACTTTACTATTGTAGAATGTTCACTTAATGGCTTTAATAAGTGAGTAGTTTCTCCATAAATTGAAATATCTTTATCAAATTTATACCATTTAGTTGATGCTTTGTCCCAAAACACTTGAAGACCTTCTTTAGTTTTTGCTTCATTAAGAATAGTCATTTGTTCTCTGTCATACTCGGTAGGAACGAGACCTGTTTCATAAATGCATTTGTAATGCTTTCTATTCAATACACGATCTCCATGATTTCCGCCTAATCCCTGCTTTAGCGCTCCCCATATTGTCCAATCATCAAAATATAAATAACCATCTATATCTTGTGGAGATGGATAACACCCATCCTTCAACCCAAGGCCTTGCAATACTTCCTTTGTGGCATTGCTTATGTGATAATCATATATTCTTCTGGTTTTATGGAAGTATAATTGAGAAAACATTTGATATCTTGCTAATACTAAGCTTTCAGCAATATGCCATCCACCATCTTGAACAGCAATTAACGGGGCTTCTGTTTCTGTGACTCCTAATACCATACATCGCGTAAGTCGATTTCTATCATAAACTCCATAGCTAACCCCAGCATGCAAGGAATCTCGTAGCAAATAGTCTGCTCTATCTGCATCAAGTTGTCCAGAGATTAGACTTTTCCATAACAATGCAAATGAATTTAATGAGTTTTCCGGTACCGATTTATCACCTAAAAGAGCGGTTACTTCACTAACAGTAATTCCATAATTCCTATTAACAGGATGCTGTTCAATATTGCTTTTAAATTTTTCCTTAATTATTGAAATGCTATATTCCTCGTGGTCATATCGTTTGCCAGTTTCAACGTCTTTTATTGGAAGCAAATCTTCCCCTGAGTGTGAAAATGGCGGATGACCTACATCATGGAGTAAAGCCGCTAATCTAATCACTTTTCTCCAACGCTTTATTCCGGCATCATCCATCTCCAAATGAGTTTTCAACAAATAAGAAGACTTCTCAGTTATACAGTCATACATATCCGTCGCCATTTGCATGACGCCCAAAGAATGTTCGAACCGAGTGTGATTTGCACCCGGATATACCATTTCGGTTAACGATAATTGTCTAATTCTGCGCAACCTTTGAAATGCAGGATCATTTATGATGGATCTTTCCTGCTCATCAATTTTGATAAATCCATAAATTACATCTCGAATCTCATACATATTATCAGCCAAATATCATGCCTCCAATTATTCTGTTGCAAATGTTAACTGAAGAAATGCAAAGAAAAAGCCGCGCAAAACAACTCCTTGCGCAGCGAAGCCCAGAATCCTGCTCAGGCGCAAAGGCCTACTACTACTAGATTATAAAGCACTTTAGTGGGAAATACAAGAAAATTATTTGCCAAGAATATGATGTTGCATAAACAAAATTACACATGGGAGCACCCGTTAATGTGGGGATAAAATATCTACGCAGCCGACAAGGCCCAATACAGAGAAGAATAATAGCACATACACGGAATACATTAATAGTTTGGTCACTAATGGCGAGAGATAAAAAAATTATACGGACAACAGCTAAGAGGAATGAAGTCAATCATTCCACCTATTTCAAGGTGTAATTCATGTTCAAGAAATGTTCAAGTAAGATATCAAATGTTCAAGTATTTTATAAGAAGCTGTGATAAGAACAACACAAAAAAACGTTGAAATATCAATAGTTTTCGTAAAACATGAGAAGCCATAAAAAGCAAAAAACCGCCCTCATAACCCGAAGGTCGTAGGTTCAAATCCTGCCTCCGCAACCACTAAAACAGCCCATTTTCATTGAAAATGGGCTGTTTTTCTAACTTATTAAGGCATTTCGCGGTTGGCCCAAAGTGGGTTACGTTCAAAAATACGTTCGATTGCTTCAAAAACAAATAGTCGACCTTCTGTAAAAACGCAGAAAGTCGACTATTTTTTAGGCTCAGAATAATAATTTCACAACAATTAGTTGGTACTATTTCAGACAAGTGGTACCAAACTGAGAGAAAAGGTGCGACAGCGACAATATGTGCTGTATTATCTTTTCGATTGAATTAAAATGAAAGTAGCTTGTAAAATAACAAACCGACAATTTATGAAATAAACTTAAAACACTTCAATTTGTTTTTCTGTTAATAATATCTTTTGCTCTTTTATACTCAAAAAAGGTCAAAATTATAATAATTAAATCTATAATTGTCAGTAATATCATCAGAAATGAATGGCTTACAGTATATCTGTACATCTGATATATTGTAAACAGCGTCAGAAGGATAATCGCTAAAGGATAAGACCAGAGTTTTTTCTGCCACAGCAGTACTCCTAGGATGAGTTTTACTATTCCATGCGAGATCAGATATAAAATACCGAAATGTTGGGTGCTGATGGAAAAGCCCTGGCTAAAATTCAATATGGCGTTTGCGATTATATCATTCGGGTCTTTGTATAGTTCTCCCTGCGTCAGCATAACAGCAATGTGGCTTAAATAGCTTAATTTCATGAACATCAGCAATACACCGCCGATTATCTCTAGAAGACCATCTACCACTTTTAAAACCAGCGCTATCTCGAAACTAATGTGAAAAAGGTCTCCACGGTTTTTATGCAGAATAAACCTCATCTTTCACCTCATAATATAACCATAAAATTTGTTTCATTATAATATCCCCAAATTATATCAATGTATTTTTTAACCTTAGTTAATTCTTGTTTAATCGTTTGTTTATCTTAATACTTTACAGTCACTTTAACGACAATTAATACACCTTGGCGCGTGGGAGGATTTTTTATGAAACAGGAAATAACCAAGAACAGCCTATCAGGTTCCGACAGAGTGTCCGACATTTCGGAGAGCCGACAAATGCTGAATAAGGTACCGCTGATAACCGTCTTTTTTTGGATAATCAAGGTATTGTGCACTACAGTGGGCGAGACTGCGTCTGATTTCTTGAATGTCAATCTCGGTCTGGGACTAACCGGAACCTCCATTGTAATGGGGATTTTTTTAGCGTTTATACTTTTCTTTCAGTTTAGGGCGAACAAGTATATTCCAGGTGTTTATTGGCTGACGGTAGTCCTGATCAGTATCTTCGGGACGCTTGTTACGGACAACCTGACAGACTCCATGGGAGTAATGATAATGTGCTGCAAGTAAATCATTGTATTATAACAGTAAAGAATCTTAAGAATACAATAAGACGTCTTAACATAGAAGAGCAGCAAGAGAGATGGGTGTGACGGACGTCAAAGGCCATCGTACCGAATACCGATTAAGTTTGACATTGTTGTCAAGAGGAATCTCGTGCAGGTTTTAAAATGTCTGTCTTATTTTCATCAAGCCGACAAGCAACTTGAAGGCAAGAAAACTCTTCCCATCATCCATATTAGAGGACGAGCTCGGCTTTACAATAGCGATTAGGCAAAGTTCCACCAATGACACGTTTGTACCATAATGAGAAGCTCCGGTTATACATAGCATAGACCGTAAAATTATTCGTGAATGTTATGACTAACGAAAGGTTAATCTGCAATACTACTTTTAATATTAAGGAGGGTTTTACTATGGAAAATAAGTCTAGGAAAGACATAAAATCCCCGTCCCAACTAATCGACGAGAGAATTGAGGAGCTGGGCGATTGGCGAGGCCAGATGCTCTCCAAGGTGCGCAACCTGATCAAGCAGGTCGACCCAGAGGTAGTCGAGGAGTGGAAGTGGAGGGGCATGCCTGTGTGGTCTCACGACGGGATGATATGTACCGGGGAGACTTACAAGGACGTCGTGAAGATGACTTTCGCCAAGGGAGCCTCACTGAACGACCCCTTGCATATTTTCAACTCAAGCCTGGACGGGAACGCCAGAAGGGCCATCGACTTTCACAAGGGAGAAGCGGTAGACGAGGAGGCGCTTAAGGAGCTGATCTGCGCCGCCGTTGCCTTAAACAAGTCCAGTCGCAAAACTCCCCGCAAGGGGTGAGCTTCTCTGTCAACAAGAGTTTGCGCCTGCTCGGGTTGATACAGAGAGCGTGTCCATGTATGCTTTCGCTGATATGAAGACTTACAAAAAATTTATTAGATTTTTTCGGAAAGGCACCCTACCGCCGAAGAACAACCCTTCCCTGGCGACATCGTTATTGTCTACTCAGGCCACGACGAGACTGTAGTGAGGCGCTAAAAGTATATGCACTTATCAGAAATTAACATTTTGCTCCTGATGTTTTGAACGATGGTGAGAAGAGCAAAGTCGAGGTTCGCTATTTTCGTACATCTACACATACGGTATATGTTGTGAAAGAGGATAACCGAACATTACATCTTACAGAAAGTTATACGCATGAATACCAATATATAAAAGCCTGATAATCATCGCTGAAAATATTGAATTCGCATTATCCATAAACCACGTAACGAAGGTGGAATCTGATTATTTATATAATCCAACCATTATTGTAAAGGAATACATTCTATGAAAACCGTTTTTTTAGGGGACAGTTTAACTGAGGGAATACCTGGAGTTTCATATTGGCGTTTTCTGCACAATAAAACAAAGCTTATCAACAGAGGCTTAGGCGGCGATACCCTACTCGGTGCAATGAATAGGGTTAATAAAATGCTGAGCAATCCCAAATACGATGATGTAGACCAATATATTATTGAGATTGGGACCAATGATATCCTACTGCCTTCTTTGGAAAAACACTCCTTTATATGGCGATTGATTATAAAAATCAAAGGAAAAACGCTTGGTTGTGTTCCTTGCCGGGACATTTGCATATTTCAAGAAAAATATGAAGAACTATTGCAAAATATAATTAAACAAGACAAAAAAATTGGCGTCATAGGCTTACCAATGATAGAAAACAGTATATTGTCTATCAATAACATTATGGATGAATACAATGCTGTTATTGAGCGACTATGTGAAAAATACAACATTGCTTACTTAGACATAAAACAGCTGGAAATAGAAACGGTAGGAAATCATTGTGGAAACTACTTTTTTGGAAAAACAAATCTTGGGAATATAATAGATACTCTTTTTACAACCATCCTGCCTTTCTCAATGTTAGTATCAATATCCATAACAGTAGACAGCACTCACCTTAATAGACACATGGCAAAGAAATTTGCGAAAGAAGTAGAAATAAAGTTTCTAAAGTATGTACATTTTGAGTACAATTAGCAGTCGTTGCATATTTGTGAAATCTGCATTAGCCATATTAAAACAATTGTTTGATTTCAATTGAGCTTACTATTAGGGCATATACGAACTTCACTTATTGTTTATGATATGCGAAGATCCCGTTGAGAAGATAGGTATGTAAACCAAAAAAGGTGGAGGTATGTGTTCAGTATCATATTCGATCTTATTAAACTTATTGTCGATCAAACTTTTCAAAATAATTTTCTAATTACAATTACTTTTTACGCTTAATTAGACGAGCTTGCTAACCGTGTAATGCTACTATAAATTACCGTTATAACCGCATTGACGCAAGCAATAACTGAGTGATAAGATTAGATATATTAAATTAGAAAACAGCAAACCTGCCGAAAAGCGGCTACGCAAAGCTAAAGGGCCTAAAGCTGAGAGCCTATGGTAGCCAGTTGCCAAAGTTACTGATAGCTGTAAAAAATACAGCTATCTATTTTATTAACTCGAAAAATTAAAATAATTTGCAAGGATTTGACGTGCTCAGTCGTATTATAGGTGAGGTGAGAAAAACATATGAATAAAACCTCGTTTGGTACCAACGATGTTTTAACTGGAGCTCTTCAGAGATACTCAGGCATGGTTCGTAAAATTTGTTTTATATATCTTCGTAATTATGCCGATGTCGAAGATGTATTTCAGGAGGTGTTTTTAAAGCTGCTTCAAAGCGAAATCTCATTTGAAGATGACGAACATATCAAGGCTTGGCTGTGCAGAGTAACGATTAATAAATGCAAGGATTTATGCAAGGACTTTTTCAGAAAAAACACCTGTTCTATAGATGAGCTGGAATTGCCGTTTGAGGATAAAAAGGAAAACGACCTGATGGCCACCGTCTTGTCCTTGCCGCCAAAATATAAGGATGTAATTTACCTTTTTTATTATGAGGGATACAGTGTCCCACAGATAGCAAAGCTATTGCACCAAAAAGAAAATACCATTTATTCAAATTTGCACAGGGCAAGAGAGGCCTTAAAACGTAAGCTCGGAGGCTTAGAATATGTATACGACTATTAAATCGGCGCTTGACCAGATAAGTGCTGAAGACGAACTTGTGATAAAAACAAAAAATGCAATCAATGGCATCATTGAAAAGAAAAATAATGATGAAATTCTTGTACATAAGAGAAGGAGTGTGTTTGAAATGAAAAAAGTAGTATTTGCAGCTTGTGCGGCTTTCTTAGTATGCGGTTTATCAATTGGCGGTTACGCCTATTATAAAACTCCAGTTGCTTATTTAAGCCTTGATATCAATCCAAGTGTTGAGCTTGGTGTAAACGCCTTCGATAAGGTCGTTTCGGCAACAGCCTATAATGCTGACGGCGAAACAATACTGGAGGGGCAGGATGTTCTGAACACAAGTGTAGAAGATGCTGTAAACAACCTGGTTGAATCAGCGAGTGAAAATGGCTTTATCGACAGTGACGGTTCAACAATCGTTTCAGTTACATCTGAAACAGATGATGCCGACCTTGCTTCAACAATTGAAGAAGATGCTCAGCAGGGCGCCGAGAATGCAATTGAATCAAGTGGAGATACCGCAGTTGTATATAAAGATAATGTTGCTCTGCTAAGAAGGAATGAAGCAAGAGAACTTGGCATTACTCCTGGTAAATTGAACCTAATTCAAAAGCTTCAGGCTTTAGATTCGGCAATAACCGTCGATCAGTATAAAGACGCCAAAGTTAAAGAAATCATGAAGAAAATCATTGAGCTTCGATCTTCTGACTCCACTGATAGTTCTGACTCTGATTTACAGAACATTGAAAGTGCTGTTAAACAGTCAGAAAAGAACAATGTTGAAGTTGAAGAAAAAAACAGTATCAGTGATGATAACGAGAGCCAGGACGAAACTGCTATATCTGAATCAAAAAACTCAGATAAGGTTAATGGTATTAAGGAAAACAAAAATGTTAAATCATCTTCTACCCCAACAATAAACACAGATAAATCCCAGAAGGAAAACCAAAATGCTAAACCATCTTCTACCCCAGCAATAAACACAGATAAATCTCAGAAGGAAGACAAAGGTCAGCAGGCTAATGATGACAATAAACCTCAGAAGGAAGACCATGACCAACAGGCTAGTGATGACAATAAAACAAAATCAGATAATTCAAAAGCCGAAAGCAATAATAGCGGCAACAATAAAAGCAGTAATGGTAAAAAATAAAGTTATCAGCAGAACAGAATAACCTTAAAGAAGCACTGAAAACGAAAGTTTTCAGTGCTTCTTTATTTTTCCCTAATATAACCGTCTCCAGAAATGGAAAGTTGACCTTTTTGTTCAATTTCTTCCTCATTACCACTTACTTAATCTGTAGCCTTGATTATCAACTAAGATTCAACAGTTCATTTCGAGCATCAAGATAAAGCAAAACAGCTTATTAGCGTAATGGATGCTAGTTTTAACACTTTTTTGAATTTTGAAAAGCGACAATTGGAGATCCGAATAGAGACAGCAGAAAATTTTGTGTAAAAGTGAATAAGAGACTTCCTTTCAGGCGAGAATTCAAGTAAGAAGAATTTTTAATCTGAAAGGAAGTTTTTTTATGTCAGCAACACCGGCAGAATTGATGAAAGAGTATGTAAACAGCCAAAATTTCGGCAGCACCACAGAAGTCATGGCAGCAATGAAAGAAATGTTCAGGGACGTTCTTCAGCAGGTCATGGAGTGCGAATTGGACAACAAGCTCGGCTACGAAAAGAGTGAAAGAACATCAGAAAATGACGAAACAACGGTGTCGAAAAACTACCGAAACGGGTATTCTCAAAAGACTATAAAATCGCAGTTGGGTGAGGTTCAGGTGAAAATCCCGCGTGACAGGAATGGCGAATATGAGCCTCGGATTATCGAGAAATATAATCGAAACGCCGATGGCATGGAAGAAAAGATGTTATCACTGTACTCCTGCGGAATGAGCCAGAGAGATATTGCAGAGCAGATTAAGAACCTTTACGATGTGGAAATATCTCCCGAAATCGTGAGCAAAATCAGCGAGAAAATCATGCCGGAGGTAACGGCCTGGCAGAACCGTCCGTTGGAAAACGTATACCCGTTTGTGTTCATGGACGCCATCCACTACAAGGTGAGAGAAGACCATCAAATCGTTACAAAGGCAGCCTATGTGGTACTTGGAATTACAATGGATGGCTGCAAGGATA
>CAZLLK010000017.1:0-46740 GCA_964560435.1 uncultured Oscillospiraceae bacterium | reverse complement strand
TATGACAGCCCGGTAATGCACATCCAAGAGGAAGATATACAGCGTTTCGATGAAAAATTGGAGCCTATGGAGAAAAAGTATCAACAAAGTCAGGAAGAATTTTTTATCCATAGTCAATCATTTGTGCATTAACCCTATGGCGTTATTGGAAAGCTGTCGTATTTACTGCATTAATATCATTTGACTATAACAACATTTTAAAAATCGAATAATCAGCAGCGACCAAACAATTGGTCGCTGCTATTTTTATGAGGAGATGTTAATATTGAAAAAAATTATAAGCATTGCGAATCAAAAAGGTGGCGTCGGCAAGACAACAACCACGCTGAATATTGCGGCGGGGCTTGTACTGAAGGGAAAGAAAACAATAGTTATAGACTTTGACCCAC
This sequence comes from uncultured Oscillospiraceae bacterium, assembly GCA_964560435.1. Lineage (GTDB taxonomy): Bacteria > Bacillota > Clostridia > Oscillospirales > Oscillospiraceae > UBA2658. The sequence goes on along the minus strand of CAZLLK010000017.1, from coordinate 46,351 downwards.
AGAAAAACCTGAGCGACTACCTCGGCTTCGAACCGGACGGCGGCATTACCATCGCAGACCTGATGCTGGCAGCGGCTCAGGGGGCAGAAATTGACCCTCAGTCGGCAATCCGCACAAACAAGGAAGGCATTGACTTTATTCCTTCAAACATCATGCTTTCCAGCGCGGATATGTTTTTAGCTCAGGCAATGTTCCGGGAACAGACATTGAAACACGTTCTCTCATTCCCAGTCTTTGAGGACTACGATTACATATTAATCGACTGCCTTCCAAGTCTCGGAATCCTACTTACAAATGCGCTTATTGCGAGCAACAGTATTATCGTCCCAGTTCAAGCACAGAAATTTGCGCTCGACGGAATCGACGCTTTGATTTCAGCCTATGAGCTGGTAAAGAACAAAGCTAATCACGAGCTGACCATTGATGGCATCCTTTTGACAATGGCTGATGGAACAAACATGGCAAAGGCCGTGGATGAAGCGCTAAAGGAAAGGTTCCCTAATGAAACGTTTCGGACAAAAATAAGTCGTTCAGTTGAAGCAACAAACAGCACATATTCACTGGACAGCTTAATATCGAGCAAGAACTCGAAGCTTGGATTACAGTATAAAGAGCTTGTCGATGAACTACTAAGCAGATAGTACGATATTTGCCATCCAACATTAACGAAGTTTCTAGAGATTGGATTCGATGAAGAGGAGTAATTCGAATTTTGATATTAAGGAGGAAATCACGATGAAAATAGACACAGATAAACTTAGCAAGAAGCCGGGCGTTGATGACTATTTTAAGCAAATGTTCGGCGCAAATCAGAATGATATTCAACAAATTGAAATATATAAGCTAATGCCTTTCGAGGGGCAGCCTTTTAAGCCCTATTCCGAGGAAAAGCTTCAAGAACTGGCCGACGATATTTCCGAACATGGCATCCTCTCTCCCCTGATTGTACGACCATATGAAAACACATATCAAATATTGGCTGGTCACAATAGAGCGAATGCTGCAGCTTTAGCCGGTCATAATACAGTCCCATGTATCATAAAAGATGTTGATAATGATGCGGCTGAAAGCATAATGCTGACCACGAACTTAAATCAGCGTGAAAAGTTACTGCCAAGTGAAAAAGCGTTTGCGTATAAAATGAGATTAGAGTCAATGAATAGACAGGGGAAAAGGACGGATTTAACTTGTGGCCAAGTTGACCACAAGTCTGACGGAAAGAAATCACGAGACATTTTGGCTGAACAAGCCGGTGAAAGCGCAAAGCAGATTTCCCGATATATTCGTCTTACGGAGCTACTACCGGAGCTGCTGGATATGGTGGACGATGAAGCACTGAGCTTCGGAGCAGGGGTGTCTCTTTCCTATTGTGAAAAAGAGAATCAGCAAACGCTCTTGTCTTTCATGGACGAGCATAAAATAAAAACAGTGTCTCTCGACCAGGCAGAAAAAATTAGATGTTTGGCGGATGTGTCAAGCGAAGAGCTTGAAGGAATATTCGGGCTTAAAAGAGCAGCGAGCAAATCCGATAAGTTGCCAGTTAAGACGGTAAACTTGAAATTGCCGGTTGAATTGTTTGGTGACACTGACGTAACCAAAATCAAAGGCGATGGTGAGCTGTATGTCCGTTTAGCAGAAACCATCAGCCAATACTATAGAGAAAAAAAGACATGATGCACAGAAGCATCATGTGAGGAGCGTGAAACTGAAAAATGGGCTATGACCAGAAAGCACTAGAAAAACTGTTCGGAAAAAAGCCGGAGCTGAATACTGATGAACAGCTTCCTGAACCGATGGAGGCTGTAGAAAACACACCGGAGCCTGTATGCAACAACAATGACATTGATGACAATATTGAAACCAAGACGGTAGTTGAGGTGCCGGTAACCGAACTGTTTGATTATCCAAAGCAGTTATTTAAACCATATAATGAAGAAAACCTTAAAAAACTTGAAACAAGCATTCGCGAAAACGGCATCATTTCCCCTCTGCTTGTGCGCACAGTGTATGGGGCGTATCAGATAGTCTGCGGGCATAACAGAAAGCGTGCGGCAGCGCAGGCGGGGTTTATTACAGTTCCGTGTGTTGTTGAGGAAATGACTGACGATGATGCGGATATCAAGATGGTTGAATCCAATCTCCAGACACGCACCAGACTGCTGCCAAGCGAAAAAGGCTTTGCATATAAGCTCAAGCTTGACGCGATGAAGCATCAAGGATTGAGGGCTAATTTAACTTCAACCACTTCGGTGGTGGAAGCGGGTAAAGAGTCAGCGGATGTGTTAGGAGAGCAAGTTGGTTTGAGCGGCAGCTCTGTTAATAACTATATTCGCCTTACATATCTTATAACGCCTTTGCTTGACCATGTGGATAATAATATAGTCCAGCTAAAACCCGCTGTTGAGCTGTCATATATGTCTGCCTCCAATCAAGAGACGGTCTACAACTTCTTTTACGTACTGCATAAGCTCAATATTGATGAGGCGTTGGCTAAACAGTTGAAGGAGCAGAGCCGGATTGAAGAGCTGACGGAAGAAAGCATAACTGCCCTGCTGCCACCGGCACAAGGTAAAACGGTTAAGCAGACAAGCAAATTCACAATACCCACGAAGCCGCTTATGAAGCTGTTGGACACAAGCGCCCTAACCAAGGATGTCGAAAAGGAAATCCTTGACGTACTGATAGATTATTATAAAAAGAAAAAGCAAGACAAAGAATGAGGTGACCAACTTGGCAAGCAAATTTCAGTTTATTACTGAGCTGTATAAAACCACTCTTTTGGGGCTAACAAGTAAAACTGGCACATGGACGAGTTTTCTTCGCTCGGCAAGCAACAATTACAAGTGTGCTTTTGATGAGCAGGTTTTAATCTTTGCTCAGCGACCCGATGCCACCGCCGTTTTGGAGATCGAACGCTGGAACACACAATTTGGACGGTGGATAAACAAAGGCGCAAAGGGCATAGCAGTATTCTCAGGAGATACTGGTAAGCTAAAGCATTATTTTGATGTTTCCGACACTCATGAAAGTAATCACTCCCGTCCCGTTCCTATTTGGAAGATGGAAAGTGCATACGAAAGTGAAGTCATAGAGACATTGGAAAACACCTTCGGAACTCTTGAAAACAAACGAACCTTGCCCGATGCAATAGTCTCTGCCAGTCGAAATGCAGTTACGGATAATATGCCAGATTATCTTTTTGATCTAAAAAAGTGTCGTGAAGATAGCTATCTTGAAGAGCTTGACGAGCAAAATGTAGAGGTACGCTACCGACAAACGTTGACCAATAGTATTGCATATATGCTTATGAGCAGGCTTGGAGTGGCGGCTGATGATTATTTTGGTAATGAGGATTTTCAATATATCTATGATTTCAACACGCTGCCAACAATAAACATCTTAGTTGTAGCTACCAGTGATATGGTGGAAATGGGACTGAGAGAGATTTCTCGGACACTTTTTCAGCTAAACAACTCCAAAGTCCTGTTTATCAGACAGAAGAACTGGCTTGATGAAAGTAACAACGAAAAAGAAATTAATAAAATTGAAAGGAGTTATGAACATGGAACTGACTTACAGGAGAGAGGGAGACTATCAGGTGCCGAACCTGCTAATGCCGAAGGAGCCGGAGGGGAGCTTGGGCAAATACGCTCGTATGAGGGAAAAATATCTCAAGGAGCGTCGCAGGGGGCTTTACGCCAATCTCAAGACCACTTGCAAGCTGACAGAGCATTTAGCCGAAGTGGAGAAGCAAGCTACCGAGATGATTTCCCGGATGGTACAGCAGATGGCGAAATCGGAGGGCGTGACGGAGGCGCTGAAAGCAACCGATCCGATGAAGTGGACGGGACTTATGAACAACTATCAGCACAGCGCGGAGGAGATAGTCTTAGCGGAGCTGATTTACAGCTAAACAGCGATACGGCAGGAGGCGAAAATGAGCTTCCTGCCTTTTTAAATGAGCACCTTATGGAAGCAATTGTCCTTGATGAGCTTGGCAGAAACATTAAGCGTCAAGACGTTTTCAACTATTTCCAAAGCCATAAGGACTACGATGACCGTTGCAATTATTTGAAACGCGCCTATACCGACACCTATGTTGAAATCATGGTTGACGATGAGCGTGTTGGTTATAAAAAGCAAGAAAACGGACTATTGATGTGGAGCGGAGCATATCTTTTCCGCACATCGGAGTCCGTTTTTTCGTGGGGCATAGTTACAGAGCTAACCGAAGACCTTATGGAGCGTGGGGAGTACAAAATTAAACTGGGGCAGCAAAATCTTCCTTCAGTTACGGAGCAGCTCACTCTGTTTGGCATGAGCTTTGACGACGTGCCTACTCAAGAGAGCTTTTTTCCAAAGCACGAAATTCCACAGGCGGTCATCGACAAGGCTCTGTATACTGCCGGCAACGAATCGGGCAGCACTAAGCAGATGGAGAAAACGCGCAAAGGCTTAGAACAAAAAATGGATAAGCTCAACGATCAAAGTCGTAAGGATGACATAGTAACCTTTGAAGAGTTGGGTGTCGACAGGCTGTTTATAGACGAATCACATTTTTACAAAAACCTCTTTTTGTACACGAAAATGCGCAATGTTGGCGGTATTGCTCAAACAGAAGCACAAAAAAGTTCCGACTTATTTATGAAGTGCCGCTACCTCGATGAGCTGACGGGTGGTCGTGGAATTGTGTTTGCAACAGGCACACCAATTTCAAACTCCATGGTCGAAATGTACACCATACAGCGGTATTTGCAGTACGAGACACTGTTGAAGCATGGCTTGCAGCACTTCGACTCATGGGCCGCAAACTTCGGTGAGACTGTGACGGCTATTGAGCTTAGTCCAGAAGGAACGGGTTATAGGGCAAAGACGAGATTTGCAAAGTTTTACAATCTCCCCGAGCTTATGGCAATGTTTAAGGATGTTGCAGATATTAAGACGGCGGATATGCTCAATCTGCCTGTCCCAAAGGCGAACTATGGACAATAACGCACAGCAGTCGGAGACGGAAGAGCAAGAGGAGGAAGATGAATTTGAAATGTAATGGCGAAGAAAATTTGATAATTAGCATTGTTGAGCTTAAGACCAATACCGGTATTTATGACTGCGGAATACTAAGTGGTATTCCAAACGTTGATAATGTCAAGGCATCAAAACTGTATCAGGAGCTCATCGAGGACTGCGGATGCACTAAGTATGTTTTAGTATCGGTAAAATCCGTTACAATCGCCAAACAGGACGCGAGCATAACAAACGAAGAGGGTTATGCGATAATTCCTGAAGAGGAATATGTTTTTAGGGGGAAAGAGAATGACGTTCAAAGAAGAAATCATTACTGAATGGCACCGGTTAATTCGGAATGAAGGATTGACTTTAGAACCATGCCAGGGCGAAGAGGAACATTATATAAAGCAAAGCGGCCAAGAAGTAGGCAGAATTACGGAAGAAGGCGAGGTGTTCTGCAAACCAGACCATAAAGAAGTTATGGACACGGTTTTTGGTTTCTTCATCTCTGCGAAAGAGTATGTCTCGGCCTATTGTAATGCGCCTGAAGGCGAATTGCCGAGCGGTTACAGGAAGATATCCGAACTGGGCCAATATGTATTTGCAGCTAAACAGTTAAGCGATTCCTCATATCAGTTCGTAACATGGCAGTATTCCTCATATGACCATAGATCTGTTGCGATTGGAAACTATTTTAGCAATTACGAAGCTGCAAAGACGGATTTCGGAATCCGAACAGGCATGGTCGATCGCAGCAAGCTTTTCAAGGAAACAGAACTGGCTTTTTTACATAAACATCTTAGTCATTATCTCAGGCTAAACAATTACATATCTTTTGATGACGAGAAAGATGTGCTGGCGATTCTCGATAAAATAAAACAAATTGTTCCTGAGTGCAGCCAGGAGGACACATTGGCAATAGAACCAGATGAAGATTTTGAACAAGAATAAGCGATTCTCATTTTCCTGTTTTACGTAGCAGAAGGCTTCGCTTCGGCTACGTTTTCTGCACTTATAACAAAACAATGGAGGGATGTGTCAGTGTACAAAGAGCTATTAGAGGCAGACTTGTTTTGTCTTGCTTGGATGGCTTTAGCATATTTACTTGTGAAATTAGCCAGGAAGTTGAAGAAGCGACTTCTTGCAATTAAACTTAAAACGAGGAGGAAAGCAAAATGCCAATCAGTAAGAACGGAACAGCTTACTACACAGATGCACAGTACGAATTAGCACGTTATAACTCATCAGCGTTTGAATATGCAAAATCTGCGGGATATCAGTTGGAGAAAAAAGGTGGCTGGTGGACGATGAAGGAGCACGACAGCTTCGTGTTCGCTCCAAATGGTATGTGGTTTTGGAACAGTCATGACATGAAGGGCGGTGCCATTGAGTTCCTCACACAGATAGAGCACAAGTCGCTAGTCGATGCCGTTCTTACGCTTGCCGGTGAACGGGTGGCTGAAATAGATCGAAATGTTACGGTGGGAACATCCTCGGCAAGATCTATGCCTGTAAGTGTAAAAACCGAGGCTCCGTTCTATGGAAAAATTGATTATTATGGGGACAGTGCAACTGTAGTCGATGACATATACTTAAATGACCGACCAACATATCTCCGAGAAATTAGCGAAGCTCAGTATGTGGGACGGACTATTGCATTTAGAGAAATAACACAAGATGAATTTACTGCCGCTATTAAGAATGACCGCACAGTATTTCGATATTCAAATAGCCAGGTTTTCGATTTGTGTGAGACTAAATTCAAACATATGGAGAAACTGGTAGTTAAACTCAGCAATCCAGAATTATATACAATCCACGACTCACTGAAGGAAGCAATTAAGGATGATATAACGTATATATTAGATTTCGAAAAAGCGTACGACATAAATGAAGGATTCAGTAGTGTCATATACGAAAGCTACGATTATCTTTTTGATGAACAAAACAAAGCTACTGATAAAGACAGTATATACAGCAAAAAGCCCTTTGAGTTACCGCCAAAAGCGGATAATTTCAAAAGGCTTTTTGCATATCTCTGCGGATCTCGGGGCCTAGATAAAGAAATCGTTCAGAACCTCGTCAAGCAAGGAAAAATCTATGAGAGTTCAAGAAATTATACAAAGGACGGTGAAACCAAGTCACTACATAATGCTGTGTTTGTCGGCTTTGATAAAGACGGGCAAGCGCGCAGCGGCTTCCAACGTGGTCTTTCGACAAATGCAGAGCACCCATTCAAGCGCGACGTTGCCGGCTCAGCAAAAGAATATGCTTTTTGTATTGAAGGTAAGGACGCTGATACCGTCGCTGTTTTTGAGGCGTCTATTGACGCGATATCACACGCGTCCATAACAAAGCTCTCAGGCAAGGACTACATGAGTGTGGATCGCATTGCGCTCGGCGGCATAGCATTCAAGGCTCTTGAACATTATTTGGAGGAGCATCCAAAAATAAAAAATGTCCTTCTATGTGTAGACGCTGATCAGGCAGGAGACAAGGCGGCAGAAAGTTTAAAGACCGAGCTGATTAACGCCGGCTATTCTCCAGAGAACGGTTATCACTGCGAAAGGCAGATTCCTACGGGGCATAAAGATTTCAATGAATACCTGATTTCATACAGGAAAGCTCTTGCAGAGCAACATCAGTCTGAACCTGCAGGAGAAAGAGAAAATGCGAAAGAAAGCAGCTCTGACGGTTTTTTTCCGCAATCCGAAGAGGAGGAATGTGAGATATGAAATATGATAGCATGCGCAAATGCTCTTGGGCGAAAGCGTTTTTCCCCTTTTTTATACCCGGCCGCAGGACGGAAAGCGGCGCGCAGCGCGATTTCGCCCCGATGGGGCGAAACCATTCAGAAATCGCGGAGCGATTTGGAATGGCAGGATAAGGTGTCCGACGGACACCCCACAACAGCCTGAATGCAAAGCATTCAGCGTGTCAGACAAGTGTAATTTTGTCCGATGTTTGTCGGACATTAAGGAGAAGCGTGATGCGAACCTCAAAAAAAGAATCAGTATGGTTTGATGAAAGTACCGATGATCAGTTGCGTCGAATAGCAGCTGGAGAACATACAACAGTAAGCGATGTAATCAGAAAACTTGTAGACAAAGGCATGAAAACAGAAGGTTATAAAGTCGAAGACGACCGCCTTTACGAAATGGTAAAGGCGGCCGTTTCTGAAATATCTAAGCCGCAGGTTGAGAGACTCGCGTCAATATCTGCGAAAGCGACGCAGATTTCATCAGCGGCATACTTCCTGCTGGTCTGCGTGATGCGCATGCAGTTCCCAGAAAGTGAGCGTGATGAGGTTGACGAACTTGCAGCAAAAGCACGGAAACTTGGCATAGAGTATTTAAAACTCCGCGATAAAGACATCGATGCCTTCATCCGGAACGGAATCGAAAGACTTAGAGAGGAGCAGTAGATGAGTATTACGGAATATTAGAGGTTTTAGAATATTCTTTCAAATTTGACAAGATAAACTAACATTCCCTTCAAAATTTAATGGAAAATTATAGTAAAATTGACAATTGAAAAGAAGATATGAGAAATGATACCATATAAGCTGAGAACTATATATAGTAATTCCAATCTAACTAATTCAACATTCGGAGAAGTGTGAAGATACTAAATTGTTTATGATGTTAAGGGTTTCGGAGTGAACTAAGATAGTTTGAATATTGAAAATGGAGCCGTAATATGAGAAAAATTTTTATGTTATCTACTTTTGTAGTATTGATTTTGACTTCAATACTAGCTGGAAATGCCTTTGCAGCCGATAGTTATAGCTACACAGATAACCTTGGAGGAACGTCTGCAACTTTGCTAACTGAGAACGGCACAAGCACAAAAACATGGACGATGTATCCGAACATTGAGTTAAATGCAGAAGGACGTTTTGTGCTTTCGGGAAGTCCTGTAAGCGTTAATTTTTCTAATAAAGATGCTTATAAAGGATATTTTTACGAACAAGGCGGTAAGGTTTATCGGTTTGAAAATGCAAAAGAGATTCCTGATGGGATAGCTATTGACGGTGGTTACGTCAAAATTGGTACAGAAGAACGACTATGCTTTCGTATAAGGACAGATAGTTCCCAGTATAAAGAGAGAGCGTACACTTGGGATGCTTTAAAAATCGATGGAGAAACATGGGATAATAATTGGGGTTGGCGGAAAAAAGTAGTTGGAACTGGCAATAGTTCTGAACAACAGAGTTGGAACGGTCATGATTATGATTGGAAATTACCATACTTTATTTTCCTCCATACTGATAATAACGGTGGCAACGACAATTATATCTCTGGGGATGCATGTGTTATAACCAGAACTGACGTAGAGTATCTACCACCCGATGTGCCTTTTAATAATATAAATATATATGGATATCCGGTAACTCTTTCTACGAGCTTCAACTATGTGTGGGATTTTCTTCAGGTACCAGTTAACACAGTTGCTTTTGATTATCAAGGTGGTAGCGGGTCGCTAACGTCAAAACAAGTTGTTTGGAATACAATGTATGGCGCATTACCAACGCCCGCCGCCCGAACCGGTTATACTTTTTCTGGCTGGTTTACAGCACCGGAAGGTGGCGGCACAAAAATCAACAGTACAGACACTGTTGGAGGAAATATTACGCTGTATTCCAAGTGGTCGATAAACCAGTACACGGTGAGCTTCGAGAGCAACGGTGGCAGCTCAGTTGCCGCCATCAAGCAAAACTACGGCACGACAGTGGCGGAACCGGCTAAGCCGACGCGTACCGGGCACATCTTCGCTGGTTGGTATACGGATGCAGCTCTGACTACTGCGTGGAATTTCTCCGCAGATACAGTAATCGCTAATATGACGCTATATGCTAAATGGACAACAGTTACTAATAAGTGCACTGTAAGCTTTAATTCTAGCGGCGGTTCATCTGTAGATTCACAGGCTATATCAAACGGCGATAAAGTTACGAAGCCGTCTGACCCCACGAGAACTGGCTACACCTTTGCAGGCTGGTATACGGATGCGGCTCTGACTACTGCGTGGAATTTCTCCGCAGATACAGTAATCGCTAATATGACGCTATATGCTAAATGGACAACAGTTACTAATAAGTGCACTGTAAGCTTTAATTCTAGCGGCGGTTCATCTGTAGATTCACAGGCTATATCAAACGGCGATAAAGTTACGAAGCCGTCTGACCCCACGAGAACTGGCTACACCTTTGCAGGCTGGTATTCTGATGAAGCACTGACTACTGCATGGGATTTCGCTATTGGGACTGTAAGTTGTGACATTACCCTTTACGCAAAATGGACGGGTGCCAACACGGTAAGTGGGTTATGGACATACAGACCTAATTCCGATGGAAAAACGGCGACTATTATTGCTTGTTCACAGACTTCTGGCAATATATCCATTCCGTCTACTATAGATGGTTTTACTGTTACCAGTATAGAGGGTGATGCTAATAATAATCTGTTTTGTTCGTCTAGCAATAGTACTATTACATCTGTGGAATTACCGATGTCGCTTACCAAGATGGGTGCAAATACATTTAAAGGTTGCACGGGCGTTACGGCTATAACTCTACCAGGCAATGTAACTTCCATAGAGACAAATGCGTTTTGTGGGGATACTTCTATGACCAGCGTCTATTTCCAAGGGCCCGCACCTGATATTTCAAAAACGGCTTTTAGCGGAATATCTTTGAGTAATCTCACTTTTTACTATAAAAATGGAAAGACCGGGTGGACAAAACCAACTTGGACTAATAATGGCATCACTTATAATACTAGCGTTTTACCTGAAGCATTAAGCTCAACTATAACGGTATCGACGGTAGCGAATAAAACTTATGATTTCACTTTTTTCTTAAGCAATATTGATTGTTTTAGCGGAAAATCTTTTACGCTGACATATGATTCGTCAGTTTTGCAACCTGTTGACTTGTGTTCCTTTACTTATGCAAAAGAACTGACAGCGGGAGACATTGCAGGAACGGGCGTTACAATTGTCACCGTTTCACCCGGCCAAATCACATTCACTGTGAACAAGACTATATCCAGCGGCAAAAAGTGGACAGGCATTACTAATGTTTTTGAATTTAGAGCAATTACTACGCAGAGCACATCTGTAAGCGTTGCTTGATAGCTGAAACAACAATATAAAATGATAACAAGAAGTGAGGATATATATGAAGCTGCTCAATGTAAAAATCTTTAAATCCGCATTGTCGTATATCTTGGTTTTCTCAATGGTGCTTACATATTTTACATCTATTACCCCAAAGGTGGCCGCTGTTAACGATGAGCCGCAGACTGTTATTCCAGCAGAAATTTCTGCTTCCCCTACTGAAGAGCAGCCAGTACGCGATTTGGACGAATTGAAGGCAAATGAAAATGTTCTTAAATCTTCGGACGGAAAAACCGTATATGGAATCAGATCTGACGAAAGTGAAGAATTTTCACCCAATGAAATAAAGAAATTGCTTGGGACTGAGAGCGTCCGCGAGTACACGGAAGAAGAAATCAAACAGATCCAAGTTGTAGAATTAAATAAGCAGTTTGGCTTAAGCGAGGAAGACATTGAACAGGGTATAGATTCGCACGGTGACGTTAACGCTTTCAAGGAAGAGTTAATTAGCTTCAACATGTCAAAGGATTATGCCAATTTATCAAGCAATGCCGAAAAAGATATCGTTACATTAATTGAAAACGGCTACACAAATAGCCAAGCCTTTGCGGCAAACGTTGCAAGTGGTGTGCTTGGGATCTCGATTGAAGAGCTTGCAAGGATTCGCGCTGCGGAAATTGAATCAGAAAAACAAAAGACAGAAGAAATTCAGTTTGGAGTTATTTCGATCGATGAAGAAAATGAGACTCCCAAAGAGCAAGACGAGGAATATCTGAAGCTTTCCATAAAAATGGGTGTGACATATAGCGTGATCGAGTCTTTTATGAAGAACAGCTCAAAGAGCACGAAAAAGCTTGAAGAAGAATATGACTACGCAAAAAAAGCAGCTTATCCTATTATTAATAATAAAAATGTGGATAATGAAGCGGATAAACACATGAGTGGCGAATTATCATTAACAAGCCAGCCAGGCAAATATTACTATCCAGAGAGTATTCTTGAAAAGCCTTTTACCTATGATACTGACGGAAATGTAGATGTAAACCTTAACACAGGGGACTACTCGTATACAGAAACTGATTTGAATATTCCAGGGATAAATGGTCTCAACCTGGTCATTAACAGAAGTTTTAATTCGAAATATGCTGATAATGGTACGCCTTATTCTTGGATAAATGAAGATTATGCCAATGATGATTGCTTAAGCGTTGGATTCACCCCTTACCAGGTCGTGAATTCCGGAAGTGGTTCGGAATCATATGTAGCAATTACAGATTTTTCGCAGTATGTTTTATGTGCGGATGCAAATGTCTTGTTCCAAAATTATGGTTACTATTTTAATTTTAACAATCCAAATTACGACGTTAGATTTAAAGCACATGATTACAAGAAAGCAAGTTCACTTTATCAATCGCTCGGAACAATATTTACTGCGGCTACTTATCAAGGAGATAATGTTTATATTGAATTTAGACCATTTATCAAGGGCATTGAGCCTGTGTTTAGTAATGCGTGCAAAAATGAAGCTGCAGCTAATAACTACTGTGTAGATACTTATGGTTTAGGTCACGGCTGGATGTTGGGCTTTTCAGGAATAGAGACCTATTATGCAGGATTTGAAGATGGACTAAAAAAAAGGCTTTTCACTTCAGACGGGAAAAAGTATGAAATTGATTTTTGTGCCGGAGGTTCCAATCTCGTAGATTACAAGCTAAGGGACATGATAATAGAAGATTCCGGTAATGGCTATTCGGGCGCAAGGTATACATTAACTCATAAGGACGGGAAAAAAGAGTATTTTGATTCAAACGGGAGAAATATTGCTATCGTAGACAGATACGGCAATGCAATAACTTTGGCATATACTCTTACAAGTGATGGTAAAGTTTCTAAAATTAAAATTACAGATACACTTGGGAACAATATCGTCTATGCTGACAGTAATATTGACTCGAGTGTTGACCATTATGTTGACGGAATACAAGATGACTCATATCGCTATAGAACAAAATGGATTCTTTCTGTGAACGGGAAGGTTATACGAGAATATTATTCTACTTTGTTCTCCGGGCTGAGATTGCTAAAGGTTGTTGGCAATGAAAAGAGAGAATATACATTATATAGCGGGAGCGATTACGGGGAATATTATCGGAGCCTAAGCGTAGAGTCGTTTAACTGCTTTATTCCCAGAGTGTCCAGTAATGACGGCTTAAGAAGCCGAGCGAGCGTTATTCAAATAAGGTACCCGAACAGATTAATTCAGACTATTATGCCCATTAGCAAGAAGCAAAGACTAGGACTATCGGGGTATCAAAAATACTGTTCTTTAGTTCTAAGTTTTGAAGTCATCAATAGCGATACAAATGTTTTTAGGTACAAAGGATACGAATATGAAGACTTTAGCCAGGTCGACACCATTTACTACCAAGAAAACTATACTTATAAAACTACAGTAAGCTATTTTGTACAAAAATTGTTTCCTCGAAGGGCGTATAACTGGTATGAAACTAAAACAGAACTGATATTTAATAATGACGGTTTAAAAACCGATGAAAAAAAATATTGTTGGCCGACTATCCAAGACTATCAGACAATGAACGAGGATACGCTTTCTCAGCAATTAAAAAACTTTGACTCAAAAAAACAGCTATACAGCAAAAACAGCTTAACATACAATGCTTATGATCTACCAGCAACAGAGAATATAACGAATTATGATTACGGTTCTTCAGTAGCGGGTATGACTGAAAACCATGCATATACATATGATGCTAAAGGCAATATCTTAACGGAAACAAAGCCAAACGGTCAGGTGGTTACAAGAACATACGATGATAATTGTGGCACTTTGCTTACACAATCATACAATAAGGATGCAACTACTACGGTTCTTGTTGAAAATACATTGACGGCGGATGGGAAAGGCGTTGCTGCGAGCACTACAAAAGAAAATAATATAATTAAGGCAAAGACTGAGTATTCATATGGCGGCAATGGAAATCTGACGGGCGAAAAAGATTATACGGATTCTGAAAAATGTGTTGAAAAGCAATTTGTATACGGCAATAATGCGCAGATTACGGAATCAAAAACGCTTGGGGTTAAGGATGTCGGAGGAAGCCTGGTTGTTGGAAGTCCGGGCTATGCTGCCGGCATTGTTGCAACGAAAACTGATTACAACATGCGTGGGTGGCCCACAGCTCAAACCGATGCAAGCAGAAATGTTACTTCAATTGAATATGATGAAACTGGAAAAATAACTAATGTAACAAACCCAGATAATTCTACAGCAAGCTATGTGTATGATGTGGCTAATAAAACTGCGACCATGACGGATGAGTTGGGCAACACCATCAGAAACACGTATAATTCGCTTGGCTCGCTGACAGAGACCTTTGATGTGACCGGTAAGAAGAAGCTTCTATCAAAAAATTATGATTTTGATGGTAGACTCTGCTCGGAAACAATGTATAGCATCAGTGGTAACGACAAAACAAACTATTATTACTATGATCACATGAACCGTGTTATCGAAAAAGGCACAAAAAACACTAATGGTACGTTGCTGTCACAAGAAACATATGTATATCTTGACGGAACGGGCAAAACGACAAAGACCATTGTTGGCGATACAAACGCTCCAGCAGTTGTTACTACAGAGTACAAAAACAATATGGGGTTAGTAACGGCAATGGGAAGACTTCTCAATGGTGTCGAGTATCAGGATACATATACATACGACTATCTTGGGAATAGGCTTACCGAAAAAACCCCATACACCACAAGCATAGGCGGAACAGTCACGAATACTTACACCTATGACTGTGCCGGACGTGTTCTAAGTTCAAAGGATGCACTTAATCACACTGCGTCCAAGACGTATGACTGGTTGGGAAACCAGGTGTCGGAAACGGATTATAGCGGCAATGTAACTCTGTATACCTACGACGCACTGGGACGTTTACTGGAGAAGCGGCAGCCTTTCTCGTCGAACAACGGAACGATTAGCTATGCAGAGAATCAATACCGGTATGACCTGAACGGCAACGTGACTACGCAGAAAACTGCAAACAGCGCTCCGGGCGTGGCGTTAAGCTTTGCACAGACGGATTACGCATATGACAACCGAAATCGGCTGGCAACGGTTACTGCCTATGATGGCGGCGCGGCGGAAAACTATACACAGTATTATTACGACGCTCTCGGCAATACGCTCAGGATGTACACAGGGCTTTCCTCCCCGCTGAACATTTCTGGTCTGGACACTGTGAGCGGTGCAGATACAAATTACTCCGTTACAAAGTACGCATATGACCGCTTTGGTAATATGCTGACGAAAACCGACCCGTTGAATCAGACTGAGACCTATACATATGACATTAACGGAAGCGCGTTGACAAAGACTGACCGCAACGGTAACGTTACGACCTTCGCTTATGATGCGATGGGTAGGGTGACGAATTCTACGGTAACGACGCCGGACGGTAAGGGCAATGCAATATTGACCTATGCTTATACGTTGGCGGGGCAAAAGTTGAGCGAAAGCAATGGCACTGAGAGTACAAGCTATGTCTATGACTCACTTGGCCGCGCAACGCAGGAAACTTCGGGCGCAACGGTCAAGGCCTACGGATATAACCTCGGGGGAAACAGGACAAGCTTCACACTGCTGACAAACGGTACCCAGCAGTTCAATACCAACTACACATTTGACGAACTGAACCGGCTGACCGGAACAACTGAAGGAACAGTGACCTCAACTTATGGCTACGACACGAACGGCAACCGCAGCTATGTCCAGTACAATAACGGACTGCGTGAGGAGTATGCCTACAACCTGGCAAACCATCTTACTGCGTTGCTTAACAAAAATAGTAGCAATACTGTACTTTCTCAGTATACCTATACGTATGGCCTTGATGGAAATCAGCTGACCAAAACGGACAAGAACGGCAAAGTTACAGCATATTCCTACGACGACCTCGGACGGCTCACCGGTGAGTCGGAGAGTACATCCGGCTCAGTCTCGCAGGCTTTCGTTTATGCTTACGATGACAGCAACAACCGCTCAACTTTGACGGCGACGGGCGCAAACACCTACACCACAGCATATAGCTACGATGTGGACAGCCGGTTGCTATCCGAGGTTAGAACTACTACGGAGTCTACGGAGACGACGAATTACAATTACGACCCAAATGGGAACCAGATATCCAAAGCGTCTGAGACTATTTCTGCTGGTACAGGCAATAGCAGTGCCTCTCTCTCTCAAGGTGTTGCAGGATGTGAGTTGAGCAAGTATAATGGATTTAACCAGCTTGTGGAAACTAATGCTGACGGTGTTACTGCAACGTATACCTATGCTCCCTCTGGACTTCGTACATCCAAAACCGCAGGAGACATAAAGACGGATTTCGTGCTCGACGGGGATAACGTGGTGCTTGAGCTTGCCAGCGGTGCGTTGACGTCAAAATATATTCGCGGCATAAACCTGATTTGTTCGACGATAGGCGCCGATACGAACTATTACCTGTACAACGGCCACGGCGATGTTGTGCAGCTTGCTAATGAGTCCGGCATTGTTACACGTACCTACGAATACGATGCGTTTGGAAACGAGAAAAAGATTCTCCTAGCAAAATGGGGCGACTTCGACGGCGACGGCGATGTGGACAACACAGATAAAAACTGCTTAAATCAATATGTTTCAGGAGCAATAATATCTCTTTGGGAAGGGAGCATGACCGCAGGTGATGTTAACGGTGATGGACACATTCTAGGCACCGATGTAACAATACTGAATAGATATTTAAACGGCACACTTCAGCGTATAATTGCCGATACTAACGGGGATGGATACATTAACGATGCAGTGATGGTAAATTACCCGTCTGATACGGCAAAGAAAGACCCGAACCCGTACCGCTACTGCGGAGAATACCTAGATTTAGAGACGAATACCTACTACTTACGGGCAAGAAATTATGATCCAACAACAGGCCGTTTCTTGAGTGAAGATACATATACCGGAAAAATAACAGACCCATTGAGCTTGAATCTATATACGTATTGCGAAGGCGATCCGGTAAACAACACAGATCCGACTGGGCATTTTGTGAATGTTCTTATTGGCGCGGGTGTTGGAGCCGTTGTTGGTGGTACAATTGCAGCAATATCACAGTACGCTACAACTGGACAAGTTGATTGGAAACGCACAGCAATTGCTGCCGGAGCTGGAGCAATAACTGGAGCTTTGGCTGCAACTGGTGTGGGACTTGTAGGACAAGTCGTGGCAAATGCCGCAGTAGGGGCTACTTCTGATTTTGGCGATCAATTATATACCAATAAGGGAGATGTTGGAAAAATAAATATGAAAAGCGTTGCTTTAAGTGGCACTATTGGCGCGGTTGCTGGTGTGGTTGGCGGTAGCGGAGCCAAGGTGAAAGATCTGACTGGTGTATATAATACATCAAAAAATGTTCTTAAAACTGCGGTATCCCCTAAAAAAATTGCTATGTATACAACTAAGAAATCGGTAGTTATAAAATCAGCGATAATTACTACCGGTAGATTTGTTGTCAGTAACATAACTGCCGGTGGATTGAGTTATGCTAAATCAAAACTGCCATCGTAAATACTCATATCCCTCAAGATTCAGAAAGCTAAATGACATTAATAGTGAGGCGGAAAAAATGCAAAGTAATATTGTGAATTTGTCTATTACAGATCTGATTGTTGGAATTATCGAAATACTGTTTTTTTCCACTTGTATTTTAATTATGATTTTTTTTCCAAATGGCACCGAGGCTTTATGGGTATACATAGGATTTAGTCTGTTTATTGTTTCAGGAGCAGTAATTGTTTTGTTTTGTATCTTTTGGCGGTTAGAGTACAACGATGAAGGATTTATATACCACAACTGTTTCGGGCATAGAACAACCGTTCTTTTCTCTAGTATTTATAGAATTAAGCGAACAAGGAACGCGGTATACCTTTATGCAAATAACCGAAGATACAATATTTTTACAAATGCTAAAGGCATAGATGGATTCTTAGATGTATTATCAAGGCAATCGTTAAGACTTCAAGATTAATCAAGCATTACAACTGATAAGCACATCGCAACAGCGCGGTCAACTATGCTAAAGCTGTTTAATCTAACCCATTCCAAAAGGGCTGTCTTTGAAAAGACGGCCCTTTTTCCGTACTCGGAATTGTTGAATATCAGCAAACGGACGAAGAAATTTGCTGACTTTGCGAGGCTGCTTTTCAGCAGGCAAAGCTGATGCCATTGTCTCGACAAGCAACGTCTCTGTACGGACAGAGACCACTTGTCAGGGGCTTGACGTCCCTGAAACCCTGCCGAGAAAAGAATAATCAATAATTTTCTTTGAGTGTTTAAAATCAGCCTTTCTCGCTGGCTACTAATTAAGAGCTTGAATACGGAGGGAAAGCACAGCCGGTCTTGTGAATAGCGGAAAAATGCGATATTGACCTATGCTTATAAAAAAATACAATAATCACAAAATTAAGGGGGACGCGAAATGACACGAACAATAGACAGAGTTGGAAGAATTTATATCTCGCAAAAGTGGCTGCAATGCTGTATTGAATCGACTGCTATTATTTCAGTGGGTAACGGAAGCATTATCATTCAGCCCTACGATCCGCAAAAACACAATCTTGATAACCTGCTTTACCGAAGATTGGACGACCATGCAAGAATAAAAATTCCGCCGGACATTATAAAAGGTCTTGGCTTCACATGTGAAGAAAAGTATCATCTTTATATATCGCCAGATAACACTGTTTTGGTAAGAAAAATGGGGGATTACTGCGATGTTTGCGGAGAAGAAACGCAGACGAAAATGATTCTCGGACGGAACGTTTGCCCGCTCTGTCTGGAATATCTCAAACGGTGCGAATAATGGCTGGAGGAGTGGTTTTTAAACAGCGGTATAAGCCCATGAATGAGAAAAAAACACCGATGCTGAACGGCAAGCATTTGATGTACATAGCAACGAGGACTGGTGCAATCCACAATAAGGATTGCGCTTTTGGGCTGTTCGGGAAACTGCCTTTCATGGACTCTTCAGCGAATATCGATAACCTACAAACAGCTCACACGACAATAACATCAGTATCGAGGCGGCGGACTATTTATCGTGCAATTATTTCTGTCGATGACGAGACAGCAAAAAGCCACAGCTTATACGACAGAGCCGTCTGGCAGGAGCTTATAGGCAGGAAAATAAATGTTATCGCAAAGGAGATGGATATTGACCGCAATGACTTTTGCTGGACCGCATCGATGCACTATGAAAAAGGCCATCCGCACGTACACGTCATGTATTGGGACAATGGCAGCAAGGTTCGGCAGGAGTATGTGCCGTCAGAGAGATTCGAAATCATTGCCGAGCATGTGAGAGCCGAGTTCGGGCGTGAGATATACAGCGAAGAAATATCCGAACTGCGGGGAGAAACCAAGGGGTTAGTGGATGAGGCACGTCTGGAGCTGATGGCTCTTTGCAAAGAACAGAATGTGGTGGATGCACTTAATCTCAAAAGCATTTCTGTAATAACGCTTACTGACATTGGGCAGAGACTATATGACCTGGTTATTGCCTGTCCCCAAAAAGGAAGCCTCAAATATGCCTTTCTGCAAGATGGATACAAAGCGCAGCTTGATGCCATGATTTCTGAAATCATGAAGATTGCCGATTTTGGAAAGCTTCAAAGACAGTACCTGAAGCTGACGGACGAAATCAGCGAGTTCTATGGCAACGGCGACGAGAAAATGGAGTATAACCGCAGCCAAGCATTAAAAAAGCTGAATACAGCGTTAGGCAACGAAGTAATGGAGTATATCAAGTTATATAAAAGGGAGCTGGCGGATTCAGCGCCAGTGGAGCTTGAAGAGCTAAAAAGCGTAATACGTGATGATGCGCAGGGGCTGCTGCGTAACAACACAAATTTTGCAGAGCTTCAAAAAATGTTTCCGAAGTTCAGAACGCCGTTGCGTGAAATTATGACGGATGATTTTAAGCATAAGAAGGACGAGGTGGTCAATGAGATTATTTCGGATATCCGTGTAAGGACAAAGATACAAGCATATATCATGAAGTTTAAAAACACTCAAGAAGTTCCGGTCCCCCCGGAATATGAGAAAGCGGAGAACAAGGTTTTGTCGAAAGAAACCTACTCTCCGCTTTTTCGCACCGTAGATGAAGTCGTAATGGAAACGCTCTATGAAGACGCCGGGTATGACCAGCAACGGAAAAACGATATGGCAGTAAATATGCTGATACAGGTTTTCAGTAGCGCTAATCAGCGGCTGAACCAACAGCGCAGCCAGCATCAACTCAACAAGCTAAGGTCAAGGGATAAATCCAAGACAGCTCTCCGTGACCTGCAAAAACGTCATGAACAGCAGGGCTATTGGGAGCAGGAATGGTAATAAAATTTTAGGAAGGAACTGATGAAATGTACAACAAGGTAATTCTCATTGGAAGACTCACTAAGAAACCGGAGCTGCGCACATCGGATGCCGGCAACAGAGTTTCGTTTTCGCTTGCTGTAGACCGCGATTATGAAATCGAAGGTCAGCCCGACGTAGACTTTTTTGATGTTGTGGCTTTCAAGAAAACGGCAGACTTCATCAACGAGTGGTTTGATAAAGGAATGCTTATCCTGATTGAGGGAAGAATGCAGTCACGAAAATGGAAGGACAAGGATGGCAATAATCGCACCTCAGTTGAGGTCGTTGCAGAAAAGGCAAAGTTTGCGGAGAGAAAAAAGGCAGATGTGAGCATAGAGGACAATAACTCATGAGTTATGACACCGCTGAACCAAGCACCATTTTCCAATGGGTTTGCTTGTGTCATATGTTAGTGTCATAAATTATGATAATAAGTTCTTTATGACCCGCAAAGATGAAGGCGTCTACCAAATATGTACTCCTCTTTTCAGATTATTTGACCAATTTCCCAAACCCTTTAGTATAGTCCAGCAAAAAATTGATTACCAGTCTTAACCATTTGCAAAATGTGCTGTAGTATATATCCATACGCGCATATTTGAAAGGGGATAAATTATGAGTTTTAGAAGAAAAAGATTTAAAGTTCTAGGTAGTTTAGTATTGGCGATAATGCTATCTATCTCATGCATCACACCGGCATTTGCAGCTGATACCGAACCAACTTGGACAAAAGAGGCACCAATGAAGGATGCAAATGAGCGATTATCATCTGTAGAATTAAACGGGAAAATATACGTTTTTGGTGGTATTTCCGGAACAAACGCTTGTAACACCGTCGAACAATATGATACATCAACTGGGAAATGGAGCTCAAGAGCCCCTATGCCAGGTAACGCTGCTGAGGCACGAACGGCGGTAATCAACGGGATGATTTATATTGTTGATGGGTTTCAAAACTATGCTGGTCCTAACAATGACTCAAATAATGTTTATATCTATAACCCAGCTTCTAATGTATGGACAACCACAAAACATGATATAGGAAGGATTGATCATCAAGTTGCAGTGGTTAACGGCAAGCTATATATCATTGGAGGAAGAGAAAATAATGGTAGAACTATGACCCCTACGGTAGAGATGTATGACCCCAATACAAATACATGGGTACGCAAAGCATCAATGAATACGGCACGGGCTTATTTCAGTGTTGAAGTAGTTAACGGGAAAATATATGCTTTTGGTGGTTGCTCTAGTAATAGTAGCAAGGTTTATGAACTAAATACTGCCGAGCAATATGATCCTGAAACAGACACTTGGACTTTTATAGAACCCATGAATCTTGGCAGACATTATCATAAATCAGTAGTATTGAATAATAAAATATATATTATTGGCGGACAGACTAGTAATAGCGGAAATACTGGGTATGTTGATTCAAATAGAGTAGACGAATATGATCCATCTACAAACACTTGGACTACGAAAGCTCCGTTAAATAATGGTAGATACTGGTATGAATTGGTTGTCTACAACGGTACTATTTATTGCATAGGTGGTAGAAGTAATACCTCAGCAAAAGCAATCTCAGTAGTAGAAAAGTACGATCCAAAGACTAATACATGGGAAGTGAAAAATCCCATGATAGAGGGAAGATGGTGTTTTGCGGCCTGCATTTCTAATAATGCGATATATGCAATTGGTGGTTTAACTGGTTCATCTTCTTTGAGCTCTGCTGAAAAATATACACTTCCTGTTGTTGTCCCTGTTGCCCCTTCAGCCCTTACCGCCGCAGGTGGTGATACCAAGGTTGATCTTTCATGGGGCACAGTAACCGGAGCCACAGGCTATAAAGTGATGAGGTCCACAACAGCTGGTGGCCCCTACGCGCATATAGCAACTGGTGTTACAGCTACAACTTACACAGATTCCACTGTTACCAACGGCACTACATATTACTATGTAGTTACAGCACTAAACACCGCCGGAGAAAGCGCAAATTCCAATGAAGCTTCAGCCACTCCGAAGAAAACAGACGCCGGCAATGCAATACTTGAAATCTACATGGTCGATGGAGCCCTTAAAGAATACGACTTATCTATGGATAAGGTGAATGCCTTTATCGATTGGTATGACGCAAAAGCAACCGGCGCCGGGAAGTCCTATTATGTGTTTGATAAGAATTATAACAAAGGACCCTTCAAAGCCAGAAAAGAATACATTGTATTTGACAAGATTAAAGATTTTCAAGTAAATCAGTACGATTGATAGTATAATCACTTTTTTAATAGCAGTATAATCAAAACACTGATCTGGAAGGCATCGGCGCATTTGCCGCTCTGTCTTCCAGATTTTCAATTGTCTGAGATAATCCCTGACTACAGTTCCAATCGGATTCAAGCGCTGTCTATTGCATGTCAATGGTTATTGCTCAATTTAGCCATTCTTTTGTTGCATATATTCATTCCTCTTTTCAGATTATTGGTCCAATTTCCATAACCCTTTAGTATAGTACAGTAAAAAAATAATTACCAGACTTAACCATTTGTAAAATGTGCTGTAGTATATATCAATACGCGCATATTTGAAAGGGGATAAATTATGAGTTTTACAAGAAAAAGATTTAAAGTTCTAGGTAGTTTAGTATTGGCGTTAATGCTATCGCTTTCATGCATCACGCCGGCATTCGCGGCAGAAACAGAACCCACTTGGACTCAAGTAGCGTCACTGTCATCAGGACGATACTCGTATGCATCGGAAGTCGTAAATGGGAAAATATATATTGCTGGGGGCGTTAGTGACAAGGGCTATGTTGATACCGTTGAAGAATATGATCCATTAACGAATGTCTGGACAGCCAAGAGTCCCATGCCAGTGTTAGGGCTCAATTTTGTTTCCACGGTACTAGATGGGAAAGTATATATAATTGGCGGGCGGAATACTGCATTAAAATCTCTTGATAAAATGTATATTTACAATCCAGCAACTGATACTTGGGTAACTAAGAATCTTTTGACAAATAGATTTCAGAACCAATTGGAAACTGTTGGTGGCAAAATATATGTTATTGGCGGAGACAATGACTCTGGGGCAACGAATTCAGTCGAAGCATATGACCCAGCGGCGGATGCATGGGAAACAAAAGCGCCAATGAAAACTTCGCGAACGAATTTCAGAACAGCCGTAGTTAACGGAAAGATATATGCGATTGGTGGATTTATAAAAAATGATCCAAATACGGCTTTGAGTTCCGTTGAAGAGTATGACCCCGTGACCAATAAGTGGACTGAAAAAGCCTCAATGCACACACCAAGGTTTGAGTGCGGACTATCTGTATTCGAAAACAAAATATACGTGATAGGTGGATCTAATGGAAAAGGTGCAACCAAGGCAGTTGAAGTTTATGATCCAGAAACAAATACTTGGACAGACAAAGCTCCCATATTAACACCACTATATGAGATTCAAACAGTAGTAGTAAAAGAAAATATATATGCAATCGATTACAATAGTGCCCCAGAACAATACAATACTAAAACTAATACTTGGAAAAATATAGCTTCCATGAAATCCGCTAGAAGGATTTTAAAGTATGCTTTTACAAATAACTCTATATATGCAATCGGTGGTCATTATGATAAATCTTGCTTAAGTTCAGTTGAAAAATACTCACTTACATCTGCTCCAACTGTATCCACAACCCTAACCGCCACAGCAGGCGATGCCAAGGTTGACCTTTCATGGGGCGCAGTATCCGGAGCAACAGGTTATAAAGTGTTGAGATCAACAACATCTGGTGGTCCGTACACTCAGATTGCAACTGGTGTTACAGCTACAACTTACACAGATTCCACTGTTACCAACGGCACTACATATTATTATGTGGTTACAGCGCTGAACGTAGCTGGAGAGAGTGCATATTTCAATGAAGCTTCAGCAACTCCGAAAAAAGCAGACGCTGGCAATGCAATACTTGAAATATATATGGTAGATGGAGCCCTTAAAGAATATGACTTATCTATTGATAAGGTAAATGCCTTTATCGATTGGTATGATGCAAAAGCAGCCGGCACAGGCAAGTCCTATTATGTGTTTGAAAAGAACTATAACAAAGGACCCTTCAAAACCAGAAAAGAATACATAGTATTTGACAAGATTAAAGATTTTCAAGTGAATCAGTACGATTAATAATTTTTCACAAGCGTGGAAGATTCTCTCGTTCTTGTTGCCTGTGCAAAGAACCTCGCCATTGGCGAGGTTCTTTGCACGATTAGGAAATACGAAGGAGAGGTGCAGAGAAGAAGTGGAAATAAAAGGATTCACGTAGCGCTCAGATATTCAGCGCGATTTTGTGTATTTAGTTATCAGTTAGTCAAGTGTTTAGGAGGCGATATTTTGACCTACGGATATGTCCGCGTTTCAACTAAGACCCAGGCCAGAGAAGGAAATTCAATTGAAGATCAAACTGCTCGGATTCTTGAAAAGTACCCTGAAGCTCAAATCATAACGGAGAGCATGAGCGGAGCGGCGTTCAGACCCGAGTTTGCAAAACTGATGGATTCGCTAAAGACCGGCGATAGATTGGCGGTCACCAAATTGGACAGGTTTTGCAGGACGGCCAAAGAGGGTCTTGAATGCTTGGACAAGCTCATGGCAAGAGGTGTGGAAATCGAAATATTTAATTACGGCCTGTTTAACAACACGCCCACTGGTAAGCTTATGATAACAACGCTTCTGGCGTTTGCCGAATTTGAACGCTCACTAATTATAGAGCGCACGAGCGAAGGCAAAGCCATTGCACGAACAAAGGCCGATTATCGAGAAGGGAGGCCGTTAGTTTATACGCCGATGCAGATTGCTCACGCAATAGAGCTGAAAAAGACGCATTCGTATAAACAAGTGGAGGAGCTGACAGGTATAAGTAAAAGCACCCTTATAAGGGCAATTAAAAGGAAAAAGCAAAATGAAACGTAAAATTATAATTTCCAGTATCCTGATGGCAGTGTTCGCTATTGCTTCTCTGTATATAAGTTATAACGTACATTGGATTCTGATGAGACAACTAAAAATGTGCAGCACAAGTCCGGTAGTTCTTATTTCAGGTTTGAGAGAACCTAAAATAAGGACTCTTTTCATTATCTGCCTTATAGCATCGGCGCTTGCGATTCTTTATATGCTTGTCATGCAGAGCTATATAAAATACAAAAGCGACATGCAGCGCATTACTCCAGATATCGAAACGCCGAAAGCTGAAGGACAGGGTCAATACGGAACTGCCCGATGGCTTAATCGGAAAAAATTCTCAAAAGTGTTTACAGCTGTTGAAGTCGATCAATCTTCCCCTCTTATAAAAGACCTGATTGCACACGGCTGTGATGATGAATTTAATGAAGGGAGTGAAGACCATGAGAGAAAGTAAGCAGTCCGCAACAGCAAAGAGCGAGGCACATGAGCTGTTCAAAATGAGAAATGAGTATTTCGTGGAAAATGACCGATATGAGGAAGTTCTTGAATTGCGTGTAAAAAGGAAGGTCGCTCAAAGCACACTGAATCCATTGAAGAAAGGAGTGTTACAATGCAGAACTTGTCAGCCTTGAAGGAAGGCGGCGTGATGCTCGGAATGAGCCGAGACGGGAAACAGATTTATTATAATAATGAAGATACGCACTCCATCATAATCGGAGCCACGCGCTGCGGAAAAACCCGATGCGATGTCCTACAAACCATCTCTCTTCTCGGACTTGCCGGAGAGAGCATCGTGGCGTCCGATCCGAAAGGAGAGCTATACCTTTATAGCGCACAGTTCCTAGAGCGCTTGGGGTACGAGGTTATTGCCATCGACTTCAAAAATCCTGCAAAAAGCAACCAGTACAATTTCTTGCAGCCTGTCATCGATGCGGTTAACGTCGACAACATTCCGCTTGCTGTCATGTGCGCCCGTGACCTGGTTGCCGCCTTAGTGAAAGATGACCGCACCGAACAGATATGGACAGACGGTCAGCGCTCTACAATCGCGGCCGGGATACTGGCTGTTGTGGTAGATAATAAAGATAACCCTCAGTATCAGAACCTCAACAACGTGTTTCATTTCCTCTCCAATATGTGCAGACCAGTAGGCGACAAGAACCGCCTTCCGCTCACAGATTACCTCAAGAACATCGATGAAAGCCACCCAGCCCGTGCTGTCATAGATATTTCACGTATTGCCCCGTCAAAAATGCGGGGCAGTTTTTATACCTCCGCGCTGACGACGCTGGAGCTGTTCACAGACCCCAATATAAGCGATATGACAAGCTGCACAGACTTTGACGCTTATGCAACGGGGAAAAAGAAACGAGCAATTTTCATCATCCTGCCAGATCAGAAAACAACCTATTATCCAATAGCTTCCTTGTTCGTCTACCAGTGCTATCAGATGCTGGCCGATGAAGCGGACAAATATGGTAACAGATTACCGCGGCGTGTGAATTTTGTGCTTGATGAGTTCGGAAACTTCGTAAAAATACCGGACTTTTCGACGATGATTACTGTCGGGGGCGGACGCGGAATCCGCTTTAATCTTGTGCTCCAGGACTTCAATCAGATTGATGATAAATATGGGGACAAACCGGGAAAAACGATACGTTCTAACTGCGAAAACTGGATATACCTTCAGACGGATAACCAGGATACGCTTGAAGAGCTATCTAATAAGCTTGGCACGTATACGGTGAAGTCTCCAAGCCTATCGGGAAGTACCGGTGGTAATATGTCGGCAAGTTACAATTTCACCTCACGTAAATTGTTAATGCCTGACGAGATAAAAAGAATCACTCGGCCATATCAGCTTGTGATGACCCGCAACGACCCGGCTATTATGTATGCGCCAGATATATCTAAGACGTTTATGAACTCTATGCTGGGACTTGGCGACGAGGAGCACAACAAGCAACTCATTATTCGTAGAAGCGCGATGCGGCCGGAGCGTGAGGTAAGCAGAAATCCACCGCTTTGGGGCATTTGGAACAATTATATTGATGCAATCAATCAAAAAAGCCAAAGCCAAGGATTTGGCATTGAAAAATATTTTTAATTAAAGTGAGGTAAGTTTATGGGAAAAGTAAAACGCTTTTTAAAGACGGCAATTCCGGCTGTTCTAGTTACCATGAGCATGGTCGTGCCGGCAAGCGCCGACAATCTGTCGAGCAGTACCGTTGGAACAGGAATAAGGAACATGCTCAATGACGTATCTTCATTCGGAATAGTCCTTTGTCCGATTG
The DNA here is from genome assembly GCA_964560435.1 of uncultured Oscillospiraceae bacterium. GTDB lineage: Bacteria > Bacillota > Clostridia > Oscillospirales > Oscillospiraceae > UBA2658. The sequence goes on along the minus strand of CAZLLK010000017.1, from coordinate 18,490 downwards.
TCGGCGGTGCCGCTGCTGTGTATTTTCTGATTCGGCGCTCAATGGCCGATGAGCAGGACGGAAAGATGTGGATGAGGCGTATTTGGATTGCAATAATCTGCGCAGTTGCAGGTTGCCTGGTGAGCGGAATTATAGCGCTGTTCTCCAGCTACTTTTAGTGGGGAAGCACCATGACAGAAATAATATCAGATTTCTTAAACAATCTGATCGGCGGTGCATTTGGAAGCTTTGACTCCATAATGGTAAAGCTTCTTGGGAATATGCTCTATGTGGAAAAGCTGTTTTCGGGCGCACTTTCAACTGACAGCATTACAAAAGTGTATAACTACATATACGCGTTCTCCTGCTGCTTGGTAGGTCTCAAATTTCTCTCAAAGGGATTTAAGATATATATCCTCTGGCGTGACGGTGACGCAGATTCTAGCGTCCAGGACATGCTGATTGGTGTTGCGCAGTCTTCAGTAGTTATGGCCGGTTTCCCATATCTCTACGGTTTATTAGCAGACGTAACCGAGAAACTGAGCAATGGGATAATGAGCAATTTCGGCTTTGCAAGTGTATCCGCGTCCGATCTGATTCAATTGTATAATTTCAATGCAAGCCTATTTGAACTCATAATCATCGTTATCTACGTCATTATGGTGATTGTATTATGCGTTATGCTTATTAAGCGTGGCGTGGAACTGATGATTTTACGCCTTGGTGTGCCTTTTGCAGCTTTAGGGCTTCTTGACAGCGATTTCGGAGTTTTCAAAGGATATATGCAGACGCTGATTAAGACAATGCTAACTTCAATTATTCAGATAACGCTGCTATCGCTATCAATACGTATTATGACGAATCTCAGTATTGTCAATATGATTTGCGGTATAGCAGTTATTTCGACGGCTTTCAGCACACCGGCGCTTATGCAAAACTTGCTGATACCGACTGGCAGTCCAAACATTATTAACAAAATCTCTTCAGGAGCGAGGTTGGCGGCTACTGCTAAGAACCTGATTGGAAAGTAGGTGTTCGCTTGGATACTATAAACGACGCAATAACCTTCATGCTGATCATCGTTCCGATAGGCACTTTGGCGAGAATCGTATATTGCCTCAGTGCCATGGCAGTGGATGGTGACGAGGAGCAGACCTACAAGGTGAGGATACGAAATGCACTTGTTTTTTGCGTATGCGCGGAATGCATTGTAGGGCTTATAGATTTATTCAAATCATACTTTTAGGAGGTAGCTAGATGAAAACACTGCAAGTCCCGGAGAACATATCGCTTCGTAGGGAAGCCTGGCGTGGGTTCGGAGGCCCCGAACTCGCAAAATCGTCGGTGATAACGGGCATAGCCCTTGTGGTTTCGATCGTGCTTGTTAAAGCAAAGTTAATACCACTGATTGCTGCGGTTGGCATAGTCATTTTTACGTTTGCAATATGTGTTTCGGTTCTTTCCAAGATCGAAATGAATCAGTCAATTGTAGACTATATTGCGAAAGCAGTCCGTTTCAAAAAGGAACAGCAGATATTCGTATACAGAAAAAGCAACAAGGAGGAAATTACGTTAAATGGTAAAGAAACAGAAAAATCCTAAGCTTCAGACGGCTCAGGAATTTGTAAATGTACAGGAGATAGCGGACAATTTTATCTATTCAAACGATGGATATATTTTCGGGTATTTGTACGTAAGGGCAAGTGATAATAAACTGATGAGCGAGATGGAGCAGGTAGCGAGAGCAAACAACCTCACCACCGCAATGGCCGGAGAAAGCGAACCTTGGCAACTGCTGTCGGTGCCAAGAACCATGAATACGGTCGGCATGATAGAACACCTCATGGAGCTACGGAAGAAAACATCAGACGACGCAAAGCTGAAGCTTTTAAACGGTGAAATAGCGTCTATACAGGAAATGACTCGCGGCGGCACTAAGGAACCGCTGCTTTTGCTTAAATGCTGGGCTAAAGCGATACGCGGATCCGATATTGACCTCAATAAGAGACTTCAGAATATTGAAAAGCACCTTATTGAAAACGGGGTATCCGCCATAAGGATGAAAGACCGAGATATTATTTTCCTTTGTAAAGTTTTCGCGGATCTAACGACATATCAGGACTTCGAGCAAGAGAACTTTGAAGATGATATCCCAATGCTCCCCGGGCAAAAGAGAAAGCTGACCGTCAAGACCGATAAAAGCAACATCTTGCGAAATATCATAACACCTGTAGGTGGATTACAATTTGGCACGTCGTATGTGACGATAGGAAGCGTGACCAGCAGAGTGTATGGAGCTGTGCGCTATCCGGCTGAAATGAACTACGGTTGGGCTGTATCTCTCATGAACGCTTCAGACTGCGTTACCTCTATTACCTTCCAGCCAGGGAGCCTGTCTGAGCTTGGGGATGCGTTATCCCGAAGCATAAAGCGAAACAGTAGCGATGCCGGGGCAGAAAGCGACGCCCGGCGCAGAATGCGGCTTGAGAAACAGGCGCAGGATGGTATGAATCTGATAGAGGACTTGGATTATAAAAACGCTACTATTGGACATATGAGCTTATTGGTGATGCCGTTTACCAATAACGAAAAAGAACTTGACGATATTTGTATGAGCGTTGTCAATCGCTATGCAAAAAAGAACATCAAGCTAAAGTCTCTGGGGAATATTCAGAAAGCGGCATATAAGCATATGTCTCCTTACCATACTAATCAGCTGGAGATAGATGAAATGGTACAGCATCTAATGCCACTTCAGACGTTCGTCGGTGGCTTCCCGATGACTATCAATATATACAGAGACGATAACGGTGCTTATTTCGCAAAGACGACTGACGGAGGGATTATATCCCTCAACTTCCTTTACCGCGGTGATGACCGTACCAGCGGCAATATCTTTATTTCTGGAATGCAGGGTCGTGGCAAATCTACGGTGTTAAAGCACATCATCCAATGCCTATTTATGGCCGGTGTAAAAATAATTGTCGTCGATCCGGAAAGAGAATTTAAATCACTCTGCAAAAATCTCAATGGAACTTGGCTGGATATGGGAGGAGGTAAAGCAAAGATTAACCCATTTCAAATCCGGCCAGTACCTATGGATGACGATGATGAGGATGAGCAGAACCGCCTATATCGCTCTGAGGACAACGCAATGGCTCTGTATATGCACACTCTTGAGATTTTTTTTAAGATGTACATACCGAGCCTTAGTGATATACAGAGAGCACTTATTAAAAAGACGCTCGTGGAAATGTACAATAACAGAGGCATAAGCTGGGAAACGGACGTTACAACGCTTAATAACGAGGATTTTCCTATTGCTGGGGACTTTTACAGACTGCTCGAGGAGAAGGCTGTGGAAGATAAGCGCTATGAAGAGCTGGCTGCGCTCTTTTACGATATTGCCGAGGGCGCGGACAGTTTTCTCTGGAATGGCAAAACGAACATAGACGTTAGCAATGACTTTATTTGCTTTGATACAAACCGCCTGGTAAACAGCTCTGATGAGATTAGACGGACGCAATACTTCAATATAACGACAATGTGCTGGGAGATAATGTCTGCCGACCGCCATGAGCCGGTATTCGCTGTTTTTGACGAGGGGTACATAATGCTCGATCCAGATATTCCTCAGACAGCGATGTATATGAGAAATATGTCAAAGCGTGACCGTAAGGTTGAGGGGATGATGGCCTTCGTGACACATTCGGTCGTAGATATCCTTCATGAAACAATTAGAAGAGCAGGACAGGCTATTCTTGAAAACTCAACGTATAAGATTATGTTCGGCACAAACGGAAAGAACCTGAAAGAAACGGCCGAGTTGTTCGATCTAGCAGAAACCGAGCAAAACATCCTTCTTACGGCTCCCAGGGGCAAAGCCCTTTGCTTCATTGGAAACCAACGTCTGGAGGTGGATTTTGATATACCGAAGTACAAGCTTGAGCTTATGGGCAAAGGCGGAGGCCGCTAGGAGGTGATGAAAGTTGAGTGCAGCAGTTGCGGCTAAAACAGCGCTTCGAATAGCAAGCGTTGTAGCAAATACAACAAACAGCGATGATAAGTCAATAAAAACCGTATTTAAAGGAATTACAGCGGCTTTGGTAGGTTTGATACTACTGATAGCTGCTGTAATTGCTATATTGACTTCGCCAATCAAATTCATAGGTGCATTAGGCAATTTCCAAAATGCTTACCAATATATTCTACCTGAGATAGATGGTAATACATATACTGGCGGATCGGGAACGAGTATAAAGAACCCGCCGAACACAGTCCCAATAAGCGAGACGGAATATGCAGAGTACGTCAGTTCCATTTTCGACCCTGACCGAAAGGCCTTAATTGAGACTGCATTCAGTCTCTTAGGGAAAGTGGGTTATTTTTGGGGCGGCAAGTCGGCAGCCGGCTGGAACGATGATTGGGGAAAGCAGAGAATTGTAACGTCGCTTGGCTCAAAAACGTCCGGTACATATAGGCCATACGGGCTCGATTGCAGTGGGTACGTCGATTGGTGCTATAAGACTGCGGGGATTGGAGATATGCTTGCAAAAGGCGGCACCGGCTGGCAATGGGGACAATCAAACGAAATCACCGCCGATGAACTTCAGCCCGGTGATCTTGTTTTTAAGAACATAGGTTCAGCCAGCGAAAACCATGTTGGCCTGTATCTTGGTACCGATGATAACGGAAACAAACTGTACCTTCATTGCGCCGGAAGCAGCGGAGTGGTGTTGAATTCATATAGCGGATTCAGATATTTCAGACGTGTTCCTGCGCTGGATAATTGAATAGAAAAAGGAGCTGATAAAGCCATGAAAGCCATGTGCTATATTTCTAGCGACAGTAAAAAAGACGTTTTTAATGATTTGGCCGACGAGCTGGACATTACAGTGAACCATTACAACACCGGCCAGATTAAATCCTTGGTAGCATTCGTTTCGCGCGAAAAAACAATCCAGGCGCAAAACTATCTCGTTATTGACCTGACTGACACAGACTTTTCTAATGAACATATCATTAGTTCAATACAGACTCTCAGATGCATCAGTTCGGCCAGACCAATCTTTATCGCGCCGAGAAACAGTAAAACAGACGAACTGTTCGGCAAGCTCATCAATTTCCGCGTGACGAACTTGATTTCTTTTACCTCAAGTACGGACATTCTCAAGGAAATGCGTCTATGCCTCAGTGATGAAGGTATGGTGTTTACGGATAAGACTTCTGAGCTGCAGAATTCAAGGGCTATGGCTGCCAACGCTGTTGTGCAGCCATTTGTTATTCCCGAAGGAATATCGATAACGATGTGCGTTTCCGGATGCATGAATCGAATCGGGACAACGACTCAGACGTTTGCACTGTGGCACTACCTCAAGAGCCTCGGCTTTTCCCCGGCGATTCTGAGCAAGAGGGAGGAGTTTATAAAGCTCCTGATGGAAATGTACGAAAATGAGGTTATTGAATATGAGGGACATATATCCGTCAAAAGCATACCGTTTTGTTTCCAGCCCGATACTGAGCTGTGGAATGCCTACATTATTGACAACGGCGTTTTGAATGAAAGTAACCGACAAGCTTTTCTCGATGAAGATATTTCTGTGCTTGTCGGAGGAACAAAGCCGTGGGAGCTTGACGAGTTCGCAGCAAGCCTTCAGCTTGCTGAAGGAGTTAAACGTATGACTGCACTAATGTCCTTCACTTCTCAGAAAGATGCGGACGAGCTTCATAAAATTCTGAATATGTCTTTGTATAGTGTTCCGTACCATCCGGATATTTGGGAGAAAGGAAGCAGTACATCGGTTTATAAGGCTGCTGTGCTGCCATACTTAACAGAAATATGTCGACGATGACCATATACTGCACAGCCGTTATTCCGTTGATGTGGATAGCAATAGCGGATGCGATGAAAAGGACTATACCGCAAGCTCCGCTAGTACTTCTGGTTGCCCTGGGGCTGGCTCGAATTATTTTCCAAGGATGGTCTTGCCTGATATACGCAATAGTGGGACTTATGGTTATCGGGGGGCCAATGCTTTTTCTAGCCTGCTTTTTGGAACACGGGAATGGCATAGGCGGTGGCGACGTCAAGCTCTGTGCGGCGATGGGCTTTTTGCTTGGCACTACATATGCGCTTGTTATGCTCATAGCCGCTTTGCTGCTACTGGCCATCTACGCCATACTTGCCGGCGAAAAAACAGGTCAGCCATTTGCGCCGTTCGTATTGTTGGGGTACGATTTGGTACTCATATTTTTAATACTGTTTGGAGGATGAAATTTTGAAGAAAAAAAGTACAAGGGATATGGTTATAAGCGTCAACAAGCACCAGGAACCATCTCCAGAAGTAGTGGTTCACCCGGAGATACGTCCATCAAAAGCTGTAACGTTTATAAAAAGCGATTACGAGCCTGACGAAATCCCGACCGAAGACCAAAAGCCTAAAACAATTAGGAAAACCAAAGCTAAAAGAGAAAAAAGGAAGCGACCGGAGAGAGCTGCACAGAAGTCTTCTTCCCCTATTTTAAAGAGCAAAATCTTTTGGGGCTGTGCCAGCTTGCTTATTGCCTTCCTTCTTGCGTTTGTAGTTATGCCTATTATTGAAAACAGTTACAATCAGATGGTTTCTGTACTTGTTGCTGCTCAGGACATACCTGAAGGTATGAAAATCGAAAGCAGTATGCTTCAGCAAAAGGAGATTTGCAAGGTGGATGTTCTGCCGAACACGCTCCTTGCTGAAGGCGACGCGATTGGAAAGTACACAGAGGTCACATTGCTGACCGGAGATATGCTTACTTCGACCAAAATTGGCGAGACATATTATGATGATACATATCTGTATGACTTACCAGACGGTAAAATGGCTATGTCTATAGGGCTTTCCGACCTGGCTCAGAGCGTCTCAGGTAAAATACGCAGCGGAGATGTCGTTAGAATTTACGCCATTTACAACAAGAACAACAATACTGACTCTGTTAACGCAAGCGATTACTCGGCTTCCCTCATAGATGAATTGCAATATGTGGAGGTGCTTTCCGTAACCAACAGTGACGTTCAGGACATAAAAGCTTCAAGCGCCCAAGCTAATGTGAACACATCTGAACAACCTGGCAAAGAAAGCGACGTCAAGAAATCTATTGCGACCGTCACATTGCTTGTGAATAACAGGCAGGCGGAGGTGCTCGCCGGTTTAAACAGCAATGCAACTCTTTATTCTGCATTAGTTGTCCGTGGTGACAATGCGAAGATGCAGGCAGCACTCGAAGCTCAGGACAAATATCTGAACGACGAGTTAGCACAAAAGAAAACTAATACTGTGAAAGGAGAAAGTGCAAATAGTGAAGATAATAGCATCGTGGGGTAGCTCCGGCGCCGGAAAAACTACCGTAGCGCTTGCTTTGGCGGCGCAGCTCGCAAAAATGAAAGTGGACACGCTTGTAATATGTGCTGAAAGCCGGACGCCTGCGTTGCCGGTCTATTTGCCGGCAAGAGAATTTTGCGCACAGAATTCATTGGGTTCTGTTCTGGAGTACGTAGAAGGATTTAATGAAGGCATCCTGAAAGACAAAATACATCGGCATCCTAAAAACGAGCATCTCTATTTTATGGGGCTTATTTCGGGAGAGATAGCATCGATCACTTACAAAGCACCGGAGCGCAGTGCTGTAATAAATCTGTTCAACATACTGGACGATTCGCCGTTTAAGTATGTAATCGTTGACTGCGATTCCAATCCCATATATGACAGCCTGACCCTGTACGCATTAGAAGTGGCAGATACGGTGTTGAGAACGGTCAGCCCGGATGGAAAAGGGCTTGAATTTCAAAAGTCCCAGCTTGCATGGTTGGGTAGCAGTGACGCATTCAGGATTGAGCGGCAAATAAAAATAGCCAATGGAATCGGTGATACCACACCGTTGAGAGAGGCGTCTGCACTATTTGGAGGCTTTGATTATACTCTGCCGTTCGCGCAGGAGATTAAAAGCAAAATGGCTGCAGGCGAACTGCTTCATGGCTTTTCAAACAGTATCAAGGCGATAAAGTTTGAAGACCAGGTAAAGCGGCTTGCTGCCACGGTCATGGAGGATATCAATGGATAACATCAGCAGCATTCGCGAGACAATGTACTCAACACGTGGTGAAGAGCCGTATGAGCTAGCTCTTCGGCGTGTGCAGTCCAACATCGCGTCCTCGCTGAAAAAGAGCATTGAGGATATTAGCGAGGGCGAGCTGAAGGAAATAATTGAAAAGTATATTACGTCTCACGGCGTAAAATGCAATCTAACCGATTCAGTAACAGAACTGACGAACTACATCTATCACGACATGGCCGGACTTTCTTTTATTACGAGGGACAATTTGTTTGAAAGAGTTGGATTTGAGGAAATCGATGTCAACGCATGGAACGATGTTGAGATTGTCGTGCATGGTAAACGGGCAAAAACAGACTATTCTTTTCTGTCCCCTCAGCACGCTTTAGACATCCATCAGAGGATGTTTAGAAAAACGGGGACAATTTTTAACGACGCACAGCCTCGAGCAACGGCGGATATTGGTGACGGCATACGAATAACAGCACTTAAAAGCCCACTGGTGGATGCTGATGTAGCGGTTTCGTCTTCCATCCGTAAGGTCAACATGAACATCATTTCCAGAGAAAAACTCATAGAGGGAAAAGCAATTAGTGAGCGTATGTTCGACTTTTTACTTCTTTGTGTGAAGCACGGCATCCCAATCTGCATATCTGGAGAAACAGGCGCGGGCAAAACAACGCTAGCGGGTTGTATTCTGGCTCTTGCCGCCAAAACAATGAGGATTTTTACAATAGAGGAAGGAAGTCGAGAATGGAATTTTGTGTTTGAGGATGAATGCGGCAGGCCAATCAACAGTGTTATTCACACGCGGACAAGGCCGAACGATGACAATCCCAGCCAAAACATCGACCAAGAAGCACTTGTCATGCTTAGCCTGCGCTTCGACCCAGAGGTTATTGCCCCAGGCGAAATACGCGGAAAGGAAGCTTACGAGACGATGAGCGTTGCAAATACCGGACATACCGTGGTTACAACTATTCATTCCAACAGCACGGCAGACACGCCGAAAAGGATTGTTGGCCTTGCGAAAAAGGCTTATGACATGAGTGACAACACGCTTTACGATATGGCTTCCAGCGCCTTTCCCATTCTGGTTCACACCGAAAAGCTCAGCGACAACAGGCGACGCATTACTGAAATCCGCGAGGTGACCGGCTATGAGGAAGGTAAGATTCAATCATCTATGCTGTTTGAGTTTGAAATTGAGGACAATATTTATGACAACGACGTCTGCGTCAGTGTCGTCGGAGACTTCGCGCAGCTGAACCCGATTTCCAGGGAGCTTGCGCGGAAGCTGCTCAAGAAGGGCGCAAGGCGCATTGAATTGGAACCGTACTTGAAATGCGAGGGGGCATGATTTATGAGAGTCGTGGTGTTCATCCTTCTAGCAGTAGGCATGTTGCTCGTCTTAAATGTTCCTCTGCCGAAATACGGCATAAAGAACAGAATTCTAAGCTCTGCCAATAAATTGGGGCAGATTATTCCGCAAAGGCCGGAGCGAGCAAAGGATTACGTGGCTAAGATTAACGGGACAAGCAAGCAAAACCTTTTTCGTCAGAGCAGAAACGAGGCCAAGTCCGTGTTTCAGAAAACCGGTCAAGACAAGGGATATAAAAAGACGGTTCATATGTCAGTCGCATCGGCAATATGCGGCATACTGGTTGGTCTACTGTTCAACAATTTTTTCCTCTCTATCATACTCGGCGTCGGGTTGTATTTCATACCGCTTTGGATGACTCGCTTCAGCCTGTATCGTTACAACAAGTTCCTAAATGACGAGTTGGAGGTGGCTTTGAGTCTGATTACAACATCCTACACACGAAAATCAGATATTTTAAGTTCCGTTGAGGAGAACATTAGTCACATTAGTTCTCCGGTAAAAGAGGTGTTCGTAAGCTTTGTTAATAACATCAAGTATGTCGACGCAAACGTTCCCGCGCAAATAGAAAGAATGAAGGAGTCGACTGACAACAAGCTCTTCCACAAATGGTGTGACAGCTTGATATTAAGTCAGTATGACCATACGCAGATAGCAACGCTAATTCCAATCGTAAACAGCTTTTCTGACCTAAAGGGGCAACAAATGGCAAACGAGACAAACATGATGAAGCCTCTCAGACAGGCTTTGTTTATGACAGGACTTACGGTATCGGTTATTCCGCTGTTTCGCGTTCTAAGCCCTGACTGGTATGTAAATCTGGTTGATACCATTCCAGGCAAAGCGACGTTGGTTGTAACCGCGGTCACTGTGCTCTTTACGATTAACAAGGCGATAAGGCTGTCTAAACCGATTGAATACGACGTTTAGCTGAAAAGGGGGTGATAATATTTGAAATGGATTGTTTTTTTACTTGCTGCTGTTGGTATCTACATCATAGGTGTAATAAATTGCCCTGGTGTTTATGCGCCAGCTGCAGCAGCGCTTAGAAAACGGGCGCCGAAGAAATTAACTCAAACGGAGGTTGCTATCACAACAATTGCTCAGAAAATAGAGCCGTTTCTTGATATCGAACCAATAAAGCGGACAAGGTTGGCAGAGGAACTAAAAAGTCTTGGATATAACGAATCCCCGGAGATGTACCACGCAAAGGCACTGTCCCGGGGATTTATTATGTCTTTGATGGGAATACCGCTGATAGCACTGTCTCCGCTAATCGGCATTATAGGGATAGCAATTGTGTTCTGGAGAGTGTCCTCGTTACAGGAAAAAAAGCTTCAGCGTGAGCTTGAAAATAGAAAGAGACAAATAGAGCGAGAGCTGCCACAGTTTGCGGGTACAATCAGGCAATCGCTCAACTCTACTCACGATGTGATTGCCATCCTCGAAAGCTACCGGAAGGTATGCGGAACTTCTCTCAAAAATGAGATAGACCGAACTCTTAACGACATGAAGACCGGTAACCCTGAACGTGCTGTAAAAGCTCTTGAAAGCCGTGTTAACAGTGCGGAGCTTTCGCAGCTCACCAGGGGATTGGTCGGCGTTTTACGCGGAGATGACCAGCGTATTTACTTTGATATGCTCACGGACGAATACCGCAAAGCGCAAGACGCGGCGGTCGCCCGTGAACTAATTAAAAGGCCGGAGAAGCTTTTGCCAAACATGGCAATGCTCTTCGGCTGTATTGTTCTTATGGTAGGCGTTGCACTTGGACTCTACCTAAAGCTTCAGCTCGGCATATATTTCAGTTAAGACAAAAGCGTTATTTAAATTTAACTATATTTTATTGGAGGAATACTTATGAAAAAACTTAATGAACTTGCTATCGCGGCCTCTTTTAAGCTCAACAGCATGAAGCAAAGGGTAAGAAGCAAACTGAAGGACGACAAGGGCCAGTTTGCAATGGACAACGGCGTTGCAATGGTAATCATCGTTGCGGTTGCCGCGGTTCTCCTAGCATTACTTATTGCCTACTTCAAAGGCGATTTCTCTACTGGTATTAAGAACAATATAAATAATCTCTTCAGCCAGAGCTGATAAAAAAGAAGCGCAGGGCGCTCATCGAGCGCCCTGCGTAGTTGGCAATATGTTATAAACATAATGAGAAGCCAAGCAAGTCAACTTGCTTTCTGTTTTGCCATCACTTTACCAACATTCAATATGTATTTTGTTAGTTTCATGCCTGTTTAGTTGAATCTTTTTTTCATCCGTGTAGCCAAAAGCAATTAAAGAAATCGGTCGTATGTGACTAGGCAACTCAAACTCATTAACGATATCTTTGTAAAAATCTGAACCTTGTTTTACCCCACACCAAACACCTCCAAGCCCTAGAGAGTGAATTGCAAGAAGCATATTCTGAGTTGCTGCCGAACAATCTTCTATGAGCCATTCCGGTATACCCTGCACGATTTTATCGCCACATATAATTATGCAGGCAGCAGCACTCTTCAGCATTTTCGCATAGGAGTTGTTTTCTTTAATATGTGACATTTTCTCTCTATCCTGCGTGACAATGAAATGAAATGGACGCTTGTTTGTCGCGGAAGGTGCACAAAGCCCTGCATTCAATATCGTATCCAAAGCTAAATTACTAATTTTCTTATCTGTAAATGTGCGAATACTCGCGCGTTCCCTAATAGCTTTTATTATATCATTATCCAATAATTGAGGTTCAGCTTGTTCAGAAGTGTTTGTGCTATCCAGTGCAATATTCATGTGAACATTCAAATGCTCATCACCATTTAAACCAAGATTTTTAAGCAGTTGTTTGCTGAAAAAAAGGCAGTATTTTTCATTGCCCCTTGACATCAATTTTGATTTAAACTCCGTCCCGTCAATTATGCATTTAACAAGAATTGACCCCTTTGGGATGTTAAACTCGTTTCTTGGGTTAAATGGAAGGTATGCGAGAACAGAGTTGCCTTCCTTTTTAATATCTATCGTACAGTTCACACATATACCTCCATATCAAATGAGTAAGTCAGTCAAATGATTATAAACATAACGCGAAGTTTGTGATGCTACTTTCTGATTTTTCCAGAGAGAATAGCATGAGCTGTTTCGTAATCGTCCTTATGTACATAGATTGTGTATTCATAAGCGGCATCCATATTGATGCCCAACGACCCTGTCCGCCCTCGGCTTGAATCATGACTAAATCGATCATAGACTTTTATGTAGTATCTAATATTGTTGGCTGCCAGAAGAGCTCGTATTTCAGCTTGCTCTTTCATAGTATTTACTATTGCGAGTTCTTTTCGATTGAAGATTGTAATCATATTTAGCACTTTCTTTTCGTGTTTGATATAAACAAACTGCGAAACTCAAACGCAGGAGTTTCTTTGCGTTGATTTTTGAAATACTTGATTTGCATACATCTTCATCTTATCTACTGTCGATGAATTTGAGCACATTATTTCAACGTGCAATGCGTTACCTGATTCAATTACGATTGTGCCGTATTCACAAATCGGTACCTGTCGGTTCCCCTTAAAGCGCTTGTCAGGTGTACCGTTTTTATTGACCTTAAGCCATGTGTAATGAATAACCTTTGCGTCGTTTGGTACAGGGTCAGTTTCGACGAAATTGGAAATACCGAAGCCCATAGTGATGTCCGAATAATTCACAGCGCCAACCTTTCGCCCAGAGACAACCAGAAGCTTGTCCGGAAGGAAAAAGAGTTTTTGTTTTCTGAGCTTCAATCCAAAGGGTGCAATATTAGGTCTTATGTAGTAAGGCGTTTTGTTAATTGCTTTAGCCGGAATCCTTGTCACTCCACGGGAAGCACCACCACTGGTCTTCTGGTTTATCTGACTTTCCGAAATTGTCTGCCAGAACTTCTGGTTTTCGTTCATGCTCATCCATGTAGCATTTAACTTTTCATATGCCGTGTGTGCCTCTTCGTCAAACGCATACTCCATAGTAATTGCAAGCTTCTGACGAATATACACCTTTAATATGACCCCTGCTATACCAGTAAAAATAAATACTGGCATAGCGGAAAGTAAAAACGTACATATAAGTATAGTACTAAGCGTGTTCAGATTTTGAACTTTTTGGATACTTCTCAGCAAGTCTTCGTATTCCGCTGGCTGATAGCTATCGATATCTATAATTTCTGTGCTTGTGCCTTCTGCTGTTGCAGTTGGGTGAATATTTTGATTTTCATCACCAGAGCGAGATCTAATGTTATAATTTTTTCTTTTACCCGTCTCTTCCACATAAGATATCCCAGTTCCAGGAATTGAGATGGTTGACCTTGTTGTCCCCCTCGCTGTTTTCGTGATTCTTGCGCCCTTTACGCCCCAACTATACCCAACACCGCTCTTGCTCAGGTTGATTCTGAATCCACCGCCAAGATTTATACTTTTTCTGTATCGTAATCCCATAAATTCGTCTTCCTCTCAGTGATTATCATCTTTTTTTCATCATACCGTACACAACCCAAATTTAAGCTACTGCCACAGATCCATAACCAAATAAACTTACTGTGAAGCTTAGATTAACTGAACGACGGCCGGTCTTATGGATAATCAGGCCTCATCTTCGTCACATAGTGTAAACTAAATGGCCAGATCATATGCTGCAACATACAGTTAAGTAGGGAAGGAATAACTTAAGATTTGTTTCGTTATTAAAAGAATTATTTGTCATCTGTTTTAGCTGGCCAAACCATAAAAGAATATGGTGGATAATTAGCTTCATCACTAAAGCTAAAACATAATTGAATTACAATGTCTCCTAAATTAACAATACCATTGCATTCTAAAACAGCGGTATATTGATAATGTCCTTTGTTAATGATTACATGTTGATATTTCTCCTTAGGAGCAATATATGCTTGAAGAAAAATAGGATGCCCAAATGGTATTTCTGATAGAATACAGATGTCCTTCTTCTTCGCAGATGATACAATTTCTTGATATTGACTTGGCTCTTTAAACAGAGCTATGAACAACTCTTCTTGTGAATCCAGATTTGCAAACGGCTTACGGGTAGTCACCTCTCCATATTTCACATCGTGTATTTTTCCTGAACTGTGAAATGTCATCTTTCTAAGACGGCTACTATCTTCTGCACAGGCTAGGTCTGGGAGTGTGCTCCAATCCAGTTTGTTGATACCATTTTCACTTTGGACGTTTCCCTTTGCGTATTTCTTTGTAGCTAAATCCCTAATACCACAGCATATTGAACCGTCTTTGGATATTTCTATCCAAAAAAGAATGTAGAATTTTCCCTCATATGGAGCAATAAACCGTACATGATCGTTGACCTGAACTTCATAAACTGCTAATTTTTCATTTTCTCCAAAAGAATGAAGCAAGTCAAAGTCTATTTCCATACTATAAATCTCCTAACTATTAAGTACATTTAACAAATTGCCGATTATTGCTAAGATATGCAGTTGCATAAGATTCTCATTATGGTACTAACCTGCAATTTGCCTATTGCTCGTGGTATCTTGCTGTTTGCAAGTCTGTGGGGAACCCCTTGGGCTTGTCCTGTTTAAACATAATGCGCAAATCAAGCTACCACAATGAGAAGCTTATAAAAAAAAGAAGCTACGAAAAGCACATTTTTTCTTGCCTCATGGAATCGTTTTTTCTTCACATGAAAAACATCATTCCTGCTCTTGCAGCGCTGCGCGTTCTTCTTCAATGTTTTCTAAAGCTTCAGCGTGGTAACTTTCAGCAATTTGCCTTAAGATTTTTGCAAAACGAAACATTCCAAGAGAATCCACTTCATTAGCTCTGTCAAGGTATGTCTTTTCCAAAGCAAATTCTGGGGCTCCCGTAGGATCAACATTATAGACTCCTCTTGCATTCATGGATTCAGTTCTATATCCGCCTAAAATAAACCCATCACTATCATCCTGAAGTGTACGTGCAACAATAGTATTTATAAATAAACCGCTCTGATCTGGAGGACAGTGGAAAAAAGACTTTCCAACTAGATTCATTGCAACTTCAAATCTATCAAGATCACGACTTGTTTTTGACACTTCAGCCATCCAGGAAACAAAAGTATCTTCATTTATAGTTCCGTCATCTTGAAGCCCTGGCGTTCGGCGCCAGTAGAAGAGCATAGTACTAAAATGCTTTGATATCTTAAGTTGTTCTTCCGTTAAATCGGGTTTCGGTTCATGGCGACCCTTATATGCATAAGATATAGCTTCAATAAATAATTGCGGCTCATTAGAAAGTTTTTTATAAAGCGTAATTGGCTCAATATCATAACCCCTTTTCAGAACATTAAGAAATTTCCATTCAATTTCAACTTTTCGTGCTTCGTCAACTTCATGCTTTTGCATCCATTCAATAACCCGGATGATGTTATAAACATTAAGCTGTGAATAATTATTGCTAGTATCGACGACATCACAGAGGGAACAATAAATACAATCACTGGAAGGCTCAATATGATTATGAATGCATCTAACGATAATCTCTATTGCATCAACCGCGCGAGAGTGTTTTACTAATTCGTCAGCGATATAATCCAATTCGTCTGAATTACTGATATCAATATGATATTGTGACGTTTCACGCCAGAAGATGTCTTGTTCGTCCGGTTTAAGTGTATCTAAGTATTGCTTAATTCTTATCGTCATCGGAAATAGTGCTAAAAAGCGGGCTTTAATTTCGACATCATCAAAATCGCGTAACACGGCTTTGGTCTGTTCATCATCTAGCTGAAAATGATTAATTACATAGCCTTTGCAAAATTCAACAACCTTACTGTTATCAGATGCCAGTAGAGACACTATTTCTAAAGCGTAATCATCAATATGCTCTATTCCGGCGAGCTGCAGGCTTACACCAACTTTGTAAGCACAATCAATCTCAGTGACGAAAGTCAGAAGGCCTTTTAGTTGATCTTCTGACCAAATATATCGGATTTCAGCATTTTGCATCTCTTGTAACTTAGCACTTGCTACTTCATAATCTTCTTCAATAATCAAGTCATATTGGCCAGTTTTAAACAATCGCCTAGCTTGAACAATTCGATTTAGTGGACAGTAAAGATCTATTAGTAAATCTATTCTCTTTAATTTTTCCTCTGACAAAACCCAGTCTGAATCTGAAAATCGCCTATGCTTCGTTGCAAATGATAAAAGCGCATCCCACAACAAATAGCGGTCATCAATGTCTAAGATTTGTGCTGCACTATTGTTCAGACATTCAAAAAGAACATCAAAACCGTCTTGATGAACATTATCAAAAAACTCAATTATTTCAAGTAAATGTTCTACATTTCCATATGCTTTTGATATTATATTCTTTAAGTATGAAAGAGAAACTTCCCAATAATCCTTCATTGAAACAGTTTCAGGTATGTCTCCAACACTAAGGTAAAGAGTATCGTCCGCAGGAAAACCAGTTGTGGTTTTCCCCGGAAGAAGTGAAATTCCCAGTTCCCATCCTAATTCTTGGTCTTCCGCCAGTAGTCCAGCCAATAGCCCTTTACGGACACTTAAAGATGCTAATGTCTGCGGACACCAAGGAAGCATTACTCCTGTTAGTGTGGAAAGTGCAGTTCTATTTTCCTTTGCAATGAGCATCAAAGTATAGCATGCATCAGAAAAGTATTGTGGAAACCGTGCCAAGACTGCGAGGCTTCTGTATAGCGGAGCACCATATTTCGTTTCTGAAACTCCAACTTCTGATTCATGTAAATACTGCTTCAATCCGCTATCAGCATTGCGTAATTTGTACTGAATTGTTTTCATGTAATATTCTGGAGCGGCCTCTGCAAAAAGTTGAAATACTCCTTCAAAACTTGCAATCACTTTCCAATTATCGCAGTTTAATACAGATTCTATGACTTGGACCGTTGAGTTCTTAATTTTATATTTACTACAGGAGGTAAAAAGGCTTTCATTAACATTCGCCAGAGTCCAAAACTCAGAAAACCGATATAATAGTATTTTTGAGTATAATCTTTTCTCACCGTAAAAGCCTGACGCGAAACGTTGGTCAGACGGCAAATCATACTTTGGATCGTAATAAGACGCAAAGAAACGAAATTGGTTACATAGCAAATCAACTTGCGAATCATATAGAAATTTACCAGTCTGAGTAAATATGTCGACTCTGTTTTCTATCCCCCACGTTTTACCTTTACAGATTATTACCTCTGGCATTGAAACTCTAAGTTTATTTATTCTCTGTATCCACGAGGAATAGATTTCACCCGTGGCATGTTCCAATAGCTCAATGTCATTAGGACTATCTTCATTCCAACCGCCAATAATAGCAGCAGTTAATAGTGCGTTGTCGGGAGACATACAAACAATAGGCGAGATGTTTGTTGCTGAAAGCTCCGGCTGAATTTTAACACTGTTCAAGCGCTCTCGGTGTTCTCGCATCATAATATATTTTTGACTTCCGCGTCGCGAGTACGCTTGTCCCTGACATGCAGCAAAATTCTTTATATTTAGGGCTTCTTTCTCCCCATATACTACTTCTGCTACTTCATATACCCGATCGTTATTGTCGGCAAATATTAAAATAAAGCCATATTTTTTATCAGCATAATCTACCAAACCTGTAAGTATGTGTGGACGTGGCGTAATCTTGTTAAATAGATTTTGATAGTTTGCGTCATTATCCATTTGACATGAGTCAATTCCAATCAGGTTTCTCTGATCATCTACACCTAAGATAATTACTTTATCCTTACCGATGGCTTCATCAGTATTTAGCATAGATATTACATCTCGAATTAATTCTGGATATTCATGCTTTTGGTATGGTATTACTTTGTAATCCAAATAAGCACATTCGTTCGGCAAAGTACATAATATTTGCATTATTTTTTTCTCAACAAATTCCATTAAATCAGCTCCATAATAACAACTTGTGTTGCTCTTCCTTGAAATATTAAATCCCCATCATAGTACAAACCTGTCGTAGGCTAACTGCGTGTTATTGCTAAAATCGGAGCTTCGCGTTTCGCCTAATTAGCTTTTTTCGACATCAA
>CAZLLK010000016.1:0-46793 GCA_964560435.1 uncultured Oscillospiraceae bacterium | reverse complement strand
TGACCTTTTTCCTCCGCATAGCTTGGCAGCTTATACTTTCTCCGGTAATCTCTCAACCAGCGACACACAGTATTTATGTCGATTCCCATTTCCTCCGCCATGCTAGTTGCCGATTTGTGGTTTTCAATGATATAGGCTGCTGTCTGCTCCCGCATCTCCGTGGTGTACTTCGAGTTATTGCTTGGCATAAAATTCAGTTTCCTTTCTTTCTGAATTCCTAGGCATATACTCTAACATACCCTCTCTCACTTTTTCGACGCAGTCCAGTCTCTTATTCACTTTTACACAAAATTTTCTGCCGTCTTGGGGAAGCATCACAATAGGCTAATACCCTTTTTAAAAGACATCGCATAAATTTCAGATGACTCACCACTCAATCCGTGTGTAATGACTGCTCAGCTATAGAAGTGTAGTTCGTTAGCAAGCAGGAAAGCGCTGTGCCGAGCGGCCTAAATATTACAACACACCTCTCATCGACTCGCTTTTTTTGTCGCACTTTGTTGTGTTATCCTGCTTTGAGCCGCTTCATCGCTATTAAGCTTAACACCGTTAATTGTAGCTGTCCCTTATATTGAAACAGCACCGATTTCTGGAGTATCTATATTGTTATGATGGGTTTTTTCATTCAGTTGACTAATATTACTGGGGTCGTTTTCTACTGCAAAAGTTGATGCATTACCC
Organism: uncultured Oscillospiraceae bacterium; assembly: GCA_964560435.1. Taxonomy (GTDB): domain Bacteria; phylum Bacillota; class Clostridia; order Oscillospirales; family Oscillospiraceae; genus UBA2658. The sequence continues at coordinate 46,112 of CAZLLK010000016.1, read as the reverse complement.
AAGAAACTAATAATTAGAGCAGTATCTTAGTCATAAAATAGATTTATTAAGACTTTTCGTTGTTATTTCCCGGTCATAAATTAATTTAGGTGTCTGTCACGTATTAAAGTTGCTATAAATTAAATGTTAATCAGTGAAATCCTATCGTTGATTAATAATGATCCCCCATTGCCACTACCCCCTTTACCTCAACGAGCATCTTTCATTTAGTTTTCTTTAAAAGGGTAAAAGAATAAAGATTACAGATTCTATTAGCCTATGCATGAGCGAAGCGATAACAAACACTGGTGCAAAATCGAATGTTACGGAATCAAAGCATGAAAGGCAGATATCGTTATCTTTATTTCTAATACAATTTTATATGCTGCTTGAATACATATTTTATCTTGATATATTCATACCATAATATTACATATTGTCAATAACACAGTACATTAAATAGTTGCTAATGCGTTATAACATAAAAAACGACCTCACACCTTGGTGAGGTCGTTAAACTTATTAATTATCGGTACTATCCCCTAACATGCTTCAAATTAAAAATAATAATAATTATTCAACACATTTATGGGCTGATGCTCATGGTGGAAAAACTGGTGAAAAGACTTGCGCTAAATGTGGTTTGTTGATAAACAATTTTGACCTGCGAGAGGAAAACTTTTGTATTCCAAAATGCAGGTTTCTCAGAAATTTTTAAATTCCTCAGCAGTTCTTATCTTTTGCCTACCCCATCCTATAAAATATGTATCCCAAAGATTAATATTTCCTATTAAAAGACCCAAACAAAGTGTTTCCGGGCGTCGAGCCTTTTTATCTTTTGAAATTAGACGATGCAATCCCTATACTATAATCTTCAGACAGGATAATAATTTATTATGGACGCTTTTAATGTTATAGAACCGCTTGAAAGATAGGTGTGTCTCGCTGATGCTGTAAAGCTGATAGCATCATTTGAGTGCAAAACATAGGTCTGGTTATTTAACTCAAGGGTTAATTCGCCTTCTAATACCATAATGTATTCCTGCGATTTGTCGGAATGCCCGATGGAAATGTGGCTGTGTCCTGCATCAAGTTCAATTTGAAAAAGCTCAAAATTGCGCTGAGGCGTATTTGGGTAGTAAAAGTAAATCCGGTAATGCTCGTTTTCGTCGGACTGTACCGCAATTTCCGATTTTTTAACAACAGTGGTAACGGGTTCGGTCTGCTCCATTAACGCAGTGTAAGGCACTTTCAATCCGTTTGCAATTTTCCAAAGAGTATTAATTGTTGGGTTGGTATCGCCTTTTTCGATTTGAGATAGCATGACTTTACTGACTTTGGAAAGTTCAGCCAGCTGCCCTAAACTGAGATTCCGATCCATCCGGAGCCTTTTTAAGTTTTCGGCAATGACCTGATTAATATCCATATACCGCTCCTAAAAGTATTGACAATTATATCTAACAATCGTAAGATATAAATTATACATTACGATTGTTCAATATACATTGTACAACGCATCGGTTAGGAGCACAAGAAAAATATGAACGCAACAAAAAAGAATAGCTTTAAAAAAGCACTTTCTGAGGCATTTCCACATACTATTCCGGTGTTGACTGGTTTTTTAGTGCTGGGAATAGCTTACGGAGTGCTGATGCAAACAAAAGGGTACGGAACGTTGTGGGCGGTGCTTATGAGTGCAATTGCATTTTGCGGGAGCATGCAGTTTGTTGCGATTACGCTTTTGACAGTAGCCTTTAATCCGATACAGGCATTTTTGCTTAGCCTGATGGTTAATGCGCGGCATCTGTTTTATGGAATTTCCATGCTTGAAAAGTATAAAGGCTTGGGAAAAACGAGAGGCTTCCTGATATATACGCTTTGTGACGAAACCTTTTCAATTTCCTCAAGTGTTGCCCCGGCAGATGATATTGACAGAAAGTATTTTTATTTATCTATCTCACTGCTGAATTATCTGTACTGGGTTCTTGGGACTTTATTAGGAGGTGTGCTTGGAAATTATGTTACATTCAATACAAAAGGCTTGGATTTTGTATTAACGGCATTGTTTGTTGTTCTCTTTCTGGAACAAATGAAGAAAAAAGAAAACCGTAAATATGGGTTAATCGGTATTGCCTGCACAGTAGTTGGTCTGTGTGTTTTTGGCGCGGACAATCTTGTTATTCCATCTATGATTTTGATTTTAATTGCATTATTGGTGGGGAGGAAGAAAATATGCTGCTGACGCCTACACAGACACTTGTTATGATATTGGCTGTTGCCATAGGTGCGATGGTGACAAGATTTACGCCTTTCTTGCTGTTTCCAGAAAGGAAAGAGCCACCCAAAGTTATTACATATTTGGGACAGGTTCTACCGCCGGCGATGATGGGGCTGTTGGTTGTTTATTGTCTGAAAAGTGTCTCAATATGGGATACTCCGCATGGCATACCGGAACTGATTGCTATTCTTATGATTGTTATTCTTCATAAGTGGAAAAGCAATGTACTTATAAGCATTGGTGGCGGAACGATTGTGTACATGATTTTGGTGCAAATAGTATTTTGTTAAGTCGAATGTAAAGATAATAAACAAAATATAAAAATTTTGGCGCAAAGCTGTCGCAACACGATATAAGGTGTCCAAAAAAACATAATATGTTAAACGACATTCATGCAAGGGTAGAAGATATTCAACGATATCAAATCATACAAATGAGGCTCAACGCTGTTCAATGGCGTTGGGTCTCTTTTCAGTAACAGGTAAATGCAAATGGTGAATATTGCACTTTATGTTCTATTAATGTTATTATAATACTAAATTATTATTTGTATTTTTTAGTTTGCATAACATGAGAGTAGATACATGAATAAGGATTTTAATATGGTCAAAGTTATTGTTTTCAGAGGCAAAGCCGGAGTTGGAAAAACTACTATATCAACTGCGGTAGCACAAAAATTGAATATTCCAATTATCAGAAAAGATGACATCTATGATTCTATTGCTAGGCATGTTGAAAGCCATGAATTAAGAAATGCAGCCTGTTATGACATTCTCTATAGAATAGTCGAAACGAATTTGTTATGTGGTTTGAATGTCGTAGTTGATGCTGGATTTCATCGTTTAGAAGACATATTGCAATTTAAAACTTGGATTCAGAATATTAATGCAACATTTGTTTCTCTGTTGTGTATATGCAGTGACGAAAACATTTGGGCTGAAAGAATTAAAAAAAGAAGTGTGAACCCTAAACCGAATAATTTGATTACCGATTTCAATAATCTAAAGCTTCATTATGGAGATTTGGAAGCAGAGGCATTAATAAATGAAAAAATCCTAGATACTGTTGAGAGAATCGATAATCTTATAGCCGATGCAGTCCTGAAAATAAGTAAATATTAGACGCTAGGAAAGACGTTTGTCGCAAATTAAGTCGCAAGACCATACAAATGTTAATAGACGATATAAAACGAGGCTCGAAGCTGAAGGTAGCATTGAGCCTTTTGCATACTAAATAAACATTCTATCAAAACAGAAACGGACGCGAAATATCATAACAAAAGATGTTGACAAGACACGCAAACTATAATATTATAAAGGAAAATAATGTAAAATAAGTTATATGAAACCAGATGAAAAAGAAAAGCTTTGTATCTGGAGGATGTAAAGAAAAGAAAGATTAAGCATAGAATTATTGGGATTGTATCGCTTGTTATCCTAATTCCAGCTATTATTAATCTATGTTTTTGAAAGTCCGTATTGGATATTACAGCATGAAAACGTTAATTAAGCAAATAATGGATGCTCTTTACAAATAACCCCTTGACTGTAAAGCTGCTTGACAGCTTATCATGATGGAAAAGCATGTTGTGAAGGAGGAACACCATATGACAATTAAAGAGGTTGAAGCGCTTTCCGGAATGACGCGAGCGAACATACGTTTTTATGAATCCGAGGGCTTGTTGTCGCCAATCAGGAATTCAAATGAATATCGAGATTATTCGGAAAATGATCTTGAGGTCTTAAAGCGCATCAAGCTTTTGCGTACCCTGCATATTTCTCTGGAGGAAATCAAATCACTACATACCGGAGAGCAGGAACTGGTTGATGCTCTGAATCAGCATCTAGCAAAGCTCGAATTAGACAGAGTTGATATTGAAACTTCGCAGGAAATCTGCGAAGTTATGCGCAGGGATGGAGTTCAATATCAAACACTCGATGCACAGCATTATTTGGATGCAATTGAGAACACTACGCAAAAGTCTGTTCCGGAATTTACGGCAGATGCTGTCCCAATGGTGCGTTCTCCCTGGAGACGCTTCTTCGCAAGAAGTCTTGACTTTTTTATTTACTCTGCGCTATGGTTGATTTTCCTCTCGGTGGTGATGAACGTCAATATAGCCAATCGAAGCACAGGCGAAGACCTGCTGGATGGCATTATAACAATGCTGCTCATGGTTTTTATCGAGCCTGCAATGCTCTCGCATTTTGGCACAACAGTGGGCAAATGGATTCTTGGCCTGAGTGTTTCTGATAACGATGACCGACGTTTGTCGTATTCAGAAGCACTCTCCAGAACGTGGAAAGTATTGTGTCGCGGAATGGGACTCAATATTCCTTTCTATAATCTCGTGCGCCAATGGAAAAGTTATAAAGCGTGCAATGAAGGGGAAATACTTGATTGGGAGTGTTATTCCACAATTGTTTTACGAGATGAGAAAAGCTGGCGCATCGCAGGCTTTGTCGGCGCTATTTTCGTTGTGTTTGGAGTTTTGTTCATGACGATTTCGATGGCAGAGATGCCTAAACATCGCGGAGAGATCACTGTGGCTGAGTTTTGCGAAAACTACAACCGGTTCTCAGATTATTTTGGGATTGACGCTGTGAGCTACCTTGACGAAAACGGAAAATGGGCTGAAAATAAAAGCACAGGGAATGTCACAGTTTTCAACTGCTATGATGAGCCGGAATACATTTTCACTGTAGAAGACGGTGTTATGACAGGAATGCAATTCTCAACAAAACTTCATAACAGCGATGAATGGCCTCAAAGTTATCAGAATGAAATGGTCATGTCAATTATGTCATTTGTTCGAGCGCAAAAAGAATGCAATCCGTTGTTTAATGACATAAAGGATGATATCAATAAAATATCAGAATCTCCATTTGAAAATTTCCAATTCTCCGAATACGGTGTTACAGTTACCTGTGAAGTGAACTATTTTGGTTACATGAATATGGCCGCTTCAGGTGTGCTCTGGCCTGATGAAGGCGCGGAAACAGACTACACGTTCAGCTTTTCAATGGTTAAAGAATGATATTCGACAATAAAATAGTATATTGCTATATCCCAGTTTAACGGGGTAGCTAATGAGCAAAATCCTTAGTTAACATGCCTCGTCTACACTACAGGCGAATTTTCATGCTGTTTACAACAGGCAGATAAGCACAAATTTAGTAGTCAGATAATAAAACCAGTACAAAAAGGATAAGAAAATGGATTTTGAAATAGATGTTTGGATGAGAAAATACTTTAACGCTCTAAAATCTTTGTTCGGCTCTCGTCTGTTGTTTGTCGGGCTTCAAGGGAGCTATGGTCGAGGCGAACCGACGGATAGCAGCGACATTGATGTGGTTGTCATACTCGACCATGCGACTCCAGAAGATTTGAAAGCATACAGCGCCATGCTTGACACACTCCCGAACAGGGAAAAAGTGTGCGGATTCATTTCAGGCCGGCAGGAGTTAATGAATTGGGAACGCTCAGATCTGTTCCAATTCTATCATGACACCACGCCGGTTTTGGGTAGTATTGATTTTCTTTTACCGAGGATTAGTAAGGAAGATATTTGCCGCGCTATTCGGATCGGTGCCTGTAACATTTATCATATGTGTGGCCACAACATGGTGCATGAAAAAGACACAGAGATTTTAAAAGCCCTTTATAAATCCGCCACCTTCACAGTGCAGGCAATTTATTATGATCAAACTGAAACCTACATAAAGCAAAAGACTGAGCTTATACCCGTGCTACAACCACAGGAAAGAGAGATTTTGCAGGCTGGCATAACGTTGAAGAAACAGCCGATTTTGGAACAGGCTGAGTTTGAACGTCTCTCTGAATTGCTGTTCAATTGGGCAGCCGGATTGATTGACAAGTATAAAATGAGTTGAATTAAATTAAAACAGAAATTTGTAATATTTTAGAGCCTAGATTATGAGCGAAACCGAAAGCCCAACAAGTTAATCAGGCTTCGCGTCATCTATATAATGCCATCAAAATACTTGTGAGGTTAGTAGGGGGGAATATGAACAAGACCGGTAAACACTTGCTTTTGGTTGTGGTTTTATGTGCATTGATGATATCAATCTTGCCATCAACAGCCTCGGCAAACTCTGCCGAACCGCCATCGTTGGTTATATTAGTTAACAACCCGCCAGATGATCTTGTAATTGTATTGGCATCCAAGGATAATCAAGCGGCAGCGAGAGCTCAGCGAGTTGCATGGGAAAAGTATTACGCTTTTTATTCGCGTGATATGAAGAGCGACGGGGATTATACGCTCAAGATTACCACAAATGGCGAAAGCTTTGAGTGTTCAATTAATGAACCTTTACAGCATTATAACAACATATATACATTAGACGTATCCAATCGGAAACTCTCTCCCGGCAAAGCGCCATTTCGCTCTGTGCTCTTAGTGTCAATGCGTGTATTGCTCACACTTTTGATTGAAGGCGGTATTTTCTGGCTCTTTGGGTATAGACAAAAAAGGAGTTGGCTTATATTTCTCGCCATCAATCTTGTTACACAGGCCGCACTAAACATCTGGCTAAATGGCGGAAGTTCTTTGATGCCGAGCTATTTGTTTATCAATTTGATTATTGGAGAGGTTTTTGTGTTTACGGCCGAAATGATTGCGTTTCCCGTTTTCATAAAAGAGCATAATAAACGACGCATCTCTATTTACGTGATTATTGCAAATTTTATAAGCTTAATTGCTGGTGGGTATATCATCACGCTTTTGCCGGTTTAGACATGATAATAAAGTATAAAAAAATAGCAGTTTAGTGCTATTATAAAATTGGAGGAAAAAGTATGCCGTTTTCACCTTTTGACGGGGTTGGCGGGGTTATGTATAGCATAGTGCCCATAATGATGATTTTTGTATTTTTCTTTGTATTTGGAACAATTATTGCACGTTTGATACGGGGCGTAAAACAACGGAAAAAGAATAATAACTCACCCGTTCTTACGGTTGACGCGAAAGTAGTAGCGAAACGAGCAGATGTGCAGCAATATCGTAACAATACGGGAACAGAAAATATGCAGCATATGTCATCATCGTCGACTACATATTATGCTACATTTGAAGTGACCGGTGGTGACCGTTTGGAATTGAAAATTTACGATACTGAGTATGGAATGCTTGTGGAAAATGATTTTGGAAAACTGACCTTTCAAGGTACACGCTATTTAGGCTTTGAGCGCAGCAGAATTTAAACAAACGGAAATATTGCGGATTATGTATAATATGAAATATTGGTTACTTCTTTGATGTGAGGAGAAATATGCTACGAAAAAATAGAATTATTATATCTGTAGTAGCAGTTGTTATAATATTCGCTGCAGTAAATATAAATCAATCAAGCCATGAAAATTCTGATTTACAGTACTCACAGGAGTATGTTGCAGGTACCGGAAATATAAAAGGAAATGTTGACAAAGAATATTTTGTTGGTAAATCTGTAGAATTCGAGATTGGCGCGAACCGTTACGGGTATGCTGTATTCAAAAAACCGGATGAGGCATTAGCCAGATTGAAAAAGGATTATAAAGAGGGAATCGACCTAATTCAAAGAGAATTTAAGCTATTACCATTATCTCGAGTCAGTTACGAACAATATGGAACTTTCGGCTGGCAGGTTACTACTGGTACAGAAGAAGAGGTGGAACAGGCCACCTTCGTATCCGGCTTTATAGACATATACGAAAATAGTTTTCATAAGCAATAGTAAAAATCTAGACTTTTCTTCAGAAACAGAACGGCAAACCATATTAAAATACGATGTTGCCATTTATGAATTCTCAGACTTCGCCTGGCGTTAAAAAGGTATAATCCCTGAGAGCACTCGGCCAGAAAGCAATTTATTGCTACCAAGGTAAGCCATAGAATCTGCTTGTTAATGAAAGGGCTGGTGAAACAATGTCAAGAGAGCGTATCAAAAATGTACTGCTTCAAAAGAGGTTCAAACACAGGATGATATTTGCGGCCACAATGATGGGAATTGTCCTCTTGACGGCCTGCGCGGCTTCACAGGGAGGGAAAGAACCATCCGACGGAACACAAAGCAGTGCCGCCGACATTTCAGGGAACGCCATGTATAGGCTTTTTGATGCAGGAAAGAGTCTTAATGTCGGGCTTGATATAGGGGGAAAAACCTATAATACATATACGACGGATAGCCGTTGGTACGCAGAGCGGTTCGTCTCGCTAATGAGTAACTTCAGTTGGGACGAAACTGAGAAGCCCAGCACTGACTCAAGCGGGTACAGGCTTACCGTATCCTCTGCAAATAGTTCGTCCTACTATACCTTCTGGCCGGGCGGTGACGCGGATACCGTACAGTACACAAGCGACAATATGACGACGTATTGGCTCGTCACGCCCTCGGGCTTGGCCAAGGCAATGCGTGCCGAATATGATAATCTGGATGTGGATTGTGCCCGAATATTCTTTGACGAAACGGGAGAGACAGAAAAGGTTGCAGAGACATTTGTGGGAGTCTTATATGCAGACCATCTGTTGAGCCTTGCGCCCGGCGGTATTTACAGTATCACTGATTATGATGTTTTGGATTGGGGCGTTAGTGAAGTCAGTGAGAATAAGGCTGCCATAGTGGGATGGGTCAAATTTGCGGTCGTCCCGGAAGATTACAATTCCAACGGAATGTGGGCAGGAAACACCGTGGAAGGCACCGGAAAATATGAGGGCTGGCTAGTAATGAGCCGAGAATTTGTGCTGCAAAAGCAGGCGGACGGATACTGGCATTGCATCGGATTGGGTACGGGTGGGGCTTCGCTGCCGGAGAATTGACAGGCAGAAGTGCTTATTATACAAGGCTTATCTATAAACAAGATTTATACAACTTTATACAATATGGAGGCACCATGAATAGTTTGAGAAAACGAATAGGCTCCATGCTGATTTCAATCGCTCTAATATTAGGCTTGCTACCTGCTTTCGCAAGTGCAGTAGGATACAGCGACATATCCGGTCACTGGGCTAAGGCGGCGATTGCTCGCTGGTCGGAAAACGGCGTTCTCAAGGGCAGCGACGGCAATTTCCGTCCCGACGACACGGTGACGCGAGCGGAGCTTGCAGTAATTCTCCAGCGAATGCTCAAATACCCCGCAGTGACGGAAAACCCCTATTCCGACATTAAGTCTTCCGATTGGTACTCATCCTCAATTATCGCACTTGCAAAGTGTGATGTAGTCCGAAGTGCTGACGGAAAAATAAGCCCCAATGAAGCAATTAGCCGCGAAGAAGCCGCCTTTATGATAGGCAAGGCATTCGGCGTTAAACCATTTCAGATTCTTTACAAAGAGTTCAATGACAGTTCCGATATCTCGGCATGGGCAGAACCTTTCGTCTGTGCCATGTATCATCACGGCTTTATAAACGGACTGGAGAATGGTACTTTCCAGCCGAAATCCAAAGTAACGCGCGCTCAAATCGCAACTATTCTAAATAACATGGTTGGTTACTATATCACCGAGCCGGGGACATATGAGATAAGTGGAACTGACTCTAAAGTACTTGTAAATTGCAACAATGTAACGCTAAATTGTAGCGGCTGTTCGACTATCAAGCTGTTTGTTTCTCCTGGCGCGAACGATGACACTCTGAAAGAGATGTTTTCCGACTGCGGCTCAGAGTTAACACAGACTGAGTTTAATGTGGGAACAACGGGTACCAGTCCAATACAGTCAACCGTCTATCCAACGATTATCTTCACCGACCTCTCGAACTCCGAAATTGGCAATGGTTTCGCCGGAGGAAAAGGTACGCCAGACGATCCTTACCTTATTGAGACACAGGAACAGCTCAAGCTTCTTAATAATTACCTAGTCGGAGGATATGGCTATATTAGCTGTCCTTATCGCTACTTCAGGCTTGCCAATGACATAACATTAAACGGTAACTGGACTCCGATTGCAGACCAAAGCGTCGAGAGAAAAGGACGCCATGTCAGTGGCTTCATGGGTGAACTTAACGGAGCGGGTCATACTGTAAGCTACGGCATTCAAGCCGATGATTCAAATATTCATGACCCGGGGCTTTTTGGTGGCTTGTGTGGCCTCGTCAGGAACCTCAATGTAAAGGCTTCAATTTCGGGCTCAAGCGATTGCTGGTCCAAAATAGGAGGTGTTGCTGGCGTTTTATCGTATTACTTTAGATCCTGCGGAATGATTCAAAATTGCAGCGCTGATACGACTATAGAGGTCGGCGGAAGCCGCATCTTTGTAGGTGGAATCGCAGGAAGCTCAATGGGCACTATTTCCAACTGCAGAGCCAATGTGAAAATTAATGCCGTTGGGAAAGAATTGGCTTATACTGGGGGCATAGTTGGCTGCTCTACTGGGAATATTGAGCACTGCAGTTCGACAGGTTCAATTTCATCAGAGGGGACAGATTCCAGTAAAGCGGGAGGCATTGCCGGTTTCCTTGAATCCAGGGGAAAAACAAGTGACTCTAATTCTACGGTCGAAGTTGTTACGAAAGGCGGGCGCTAAGCTTAAGCAAGTGTCGGGAGAATGTGGGCGTTTTCCGTTCAATCATAAGCAAAATACTATCGCCACAATAATTCAAATTTCAATTATTCAAAAACTAAGGAGCACTTGATGCGTATACTTATTGATGCCGACGGGTGTCCGGTGACAGACATTGCTGTTCGGCTGGCAAAAAAGCATAATGTCGAATGTCTGATTCTTTGCGACACGTCACACGTTTTCAACAAGGACGGAGCAACAACACTAACCTTTTCCAAAGGTGCTGACAGCGTTGATTTTGCTCTTGTAAACCTCGTAAATGACGGTGACATCGTTATAACGCAGGACTATGGACTCGCTGCAATGTGCCTCGCGCGGAATGCCGTTACGATTAATCAGGACGGAATGGGATACACCGCCGACAACATTGACGCACTGTTGCTTGCACGCCATACTGCGAAGAAAATCCGTAGTTCTGGCGGCAGGCTTAAAGGCCCCTCTAAACGAAACAAAGAACAGGATGCATGGTTTGAGACTACACTCGAGAATATATTGAAAGCGAATACTTAGAAAGCCGGAGGTACTTGATTTATGGGCAGAATCGTCGGGTCAAAGTGGTTCAAGAATATTCCTGTAATCGCATTTGCCGTGCTGTCGGTAGCGTATTGGGTGTTGTTCTATCTATGTGAGTTTCGTAACTTATTGATACCTTTCACTATCAGCGAGATCATCGGTCTTGGCGAGTTCGTGATTCCTATTATTGCGCTCATCTCCATATTTTCACAAATCAAGACAATCCGAAGAAAAGAAGATACGAAACGCAGTAAGGTTATCTTGACAGTGATGTTGGGTGTGCTGTTATGCAGCATTGGGGATACATACTATACCGCTCATGGTTATAATATGGGCGGAGCATCTCCTGTTTCTAATATCGAAGATGATGGTGGAAAATATTATATAGAATTTAATCACAAACACAAAGGCAAGGAATATTCCACAAAGCTCAGATGCGACAAGGAAATTTATGACAATGTGATTGTTGACGAAAATGTCGCGTACTGCTATGAATACACGTGGAATACACTCAATCCGCAAACAGGATATCTGATTAGTTTTGACTTGGATGATTATTGCGATAACCGGAATAATTGGCTCGAAAACTACTTTGCAAATTGGACTTCGAACAAATTGACAAAAGCTCAGTTGAACATTATTAAAGGTAGCGCCTCTGTCGTATCTGCTGTTGCAGAGGACGCGGATGTTAAAATCACTTTGGATTCTGCGACCGGAGATGGCTTTTACTCATATTACAAGTTGGACGTGGAACTTCCTGAAGACATGAACGCCGGAGACGGGTACCATTTTGAAAAACAGAGTCTGCTGATAAACGACGAAAGCATCGGACTTGGCACGAAAGAGGTTTCATGCACGACTTTGGATGACGGTAACCCGACGGATAACCTCTACTCTTTGCTTGTTTCAATACGCTTAACAAATTACCCCGTGAACCCCGATTATTCCTTCGACAACGGAATTGTACGCACGCTGCATCTCGAGAACATTATTATCGAAGAGAGCGGGAAAAAGGTCAACCTTATCGAGGGGCAGTGGGATTTCGGCGTTCTCTTTACAAACGAGGGCAAAACGGTCGAACTTGTAAATGAGCCGGTCACGGTAAGCGGTTATGACATTTGGAGTCAAGAATGGTATGAGGCAAAAGTCACTTCCTTTGTCCTCTCCGAGTTCTCAGGATACTGCGAATATGAAGTAACTCCAAATTCCGTCAGCAACATTATTGGAATTTCCCCTTCGGTTGTTTTGAAAGACGGAAGCAAATACTCGTTGTTAGCCTCGGGCGGAAGCAACTACAATTACAATTACACTCTGACTGTACCCATTTCTCTTGATGAGGTCGATTATGTTCAGCTAATGGACGATGTGATACTGCCAATGAATTGAGCAAGCTCCTCATTTCGTTTAAACTTTATAATTCAAGTCTAACACCCACCGAGGCGCATTTAATCGGCGATGTTAGCATAGATGCCCAAACCACTTGAAATTTAGGAGCGCATATGGAATTTACATTTCAGCTTAGCGAGTACAACCAAAGCGATATGGGAGCGCAGGTAAGCAAGGCGTTGGAAAAACGAACGGAGTTGAACTCCCGGCGCAAGTTACCGTGGATGTGGAAATCCATTGACCGGCTGGATGGTCCCAAAGTGCCAACGCGTGTTTCAAGACGTCGGGTTATTCGCTGCAAAATCTATGGATTTGTCTTGTTGACACTGGGAATATTCCTTTTTGTGCCGGGAATGATGGAGCCGAAAGAACTGCTCGTCCCGCTGATTACAGGGGCCGTCAGTATCTTTTTGGGAATAGTAAGCCTGCTGCCTCGACGGAAAAAGTCATCCCGGATATTCGATGCAGCGGCGGTCAAGCTCCTTGCCGGAGCACTGACTGCCGAGCAGTTGGAAAACACCCCTATCCTGGTGCGCTTCACACAAGATGGTATGATGCTGCCTGATGGGGAAGTCATCTCCTATGATTGTTTCGACACCATTGTGGAAACGGAGAGCATCTATCTTTTAACTTGGAAAGAGCGGGTGACCGTCCTGCAAAAGAGGGATTTGCTCTCTGGGACACATGAGGATTTCCTTAGGCTTCTGGAGGAAAAAACGAGCATGAAGCCTGATTATGCCTGATAAACTTTGGTTGATTAGTATCATAAGCATATTCCTGCAATGCCCATATTTACTGTGAACTCTCAGCAAGCAATCACTGTACATGGCATATTACTTAGCCAGTGTCTGTTGTGACACTGGCTAAGTAATATGCCTTTATTTTAGAACTCAAAAGCGATGCTATTTATGCGTGCGTTTTTCACACCCGCTTCTTATAAACCTTCATTGCAAAAATGTATGCCACTATCATAATTCCCAAGCACCATGCAAGAGCGACCCATATTTCATTGCCAACTGGCTGAGTGGACAGAAGTGCGCGGATGGCATCTACTATCGAGGTCACCGGCTGGTTTTCGGCAAAGGCTCGAACGACTGACGGCATCGATTCGGTCGGCACAAACGCCGAGCTGATAAACGGCAAGAACATAATCGGATAGGAAAAGGCACTCGCACCGTCCACCGATTTTGCTGACAGCCCGGCAATCACCGCAATCCAAGTCAAGGCAAGCGTGAACAAAGCGAGTATTCCTGCCACTGCAAGCCATGACAGCACCCCCGCAGACGAGCGAAAGCCCATAATCAATGCAACGAGAATGATAACGACAACCGAAATGGCGTTGGATACCAGTGAGGTAAGGACGTGCCCCCACAGCACTGTTGAACGCGCAATTGGCATGGAATGAAAACGCTCAAAAATACCACCTTGCACGTCAATAAACAGACGGTAAGCCGTATAAGCGATACCGCTTGCAATTGCCATCAATAGGATGCCGGGCAACAGGTAATTCACATAGTTATCTGTGCCAGTTTGAATTGCACCACCAAATACATAAACGAACAACAGCATCATCGCAATCGGCATGATGGTAACAGTGATGATGGTGTCCATGCTGCGAAAAACGTGACGCATGGAACGCTCGAACATAACGCCCATGTCACTGAAAAAGTGTGTCTTCATTTCTTCCATTTACTTTTCCTCCTTTTTGCCGATGATTGCCAGGAATATCTCCTCCAAGGAAGGTTGCTTTTCAACATACTCTACCTTTGCGGGCGGGAACAGGTCTTTTAGCTCTGCGAGGGAGCCACTTACGATAATCCTACCCTCGTGCAAAATGGCAATTCTATCAGCAAGCTGCTCAGCCTCATCCAAATACTGCGTGGTCAGAAATACCGTCGTGCCGCTGTCGGCAAGCTCTTTGACGACCTTCCAAACCTCGATACGCGCCTCTGGGTCAAGTCCAGTGGTTGGCTCATCAAGGAAAATGACCTGAGGTTTTCCTATAAGGCTCATGCTAATGTCAAGCCTGCGTCGCATACCTCCAGAGTAAGTTGACACCTTGCGATCGGCGGCCTCGGTCAAACCGAAGCGTTTAAGCAAATCGTTGGCAACCTGACGCGGATTATCTAGGTGCCGTAGCTTGGCAATCATGATAAGATTTTCCCGACCGGTTAAAATTTCGTCTACGGCTGCAAATTGCCCGGTCAGACTGATTGACTGCCTTACATTGCGGGGGTTTGACTCAACATCGAATCCGTTAACTGAAGCAGTTCCACCGTCTTGCTTTAGCAGCGTGGTAAGTATTTTGACAATCGTTGTTTTGCCCGCACCGTTGGAGCCGAGTAGGGCGAAAATGCTGCCTGTTTTCACTTGAAAATCTACTCCCGACAACACAGGGACGTTTTTATAGGATTTTTCAAGTCCTTTAACAGAGATGGCGATTTCATTTTGCGACATATTGTTTCCTCCTCTAAGGTATCAATGTGACACCGATTAAATCAGCTTTTCCGCTTTTTAAAAAAGCGTAGGTCATCTTGTCTGCCTTGCAATCAATAAACCGAATCCGCTTCAGACTCTTTCCCTTGAAGAACGTGTTCGTCAGCGTGGCGTTCTGGAATGTCACTCTGGTAAATGAGCAGTTTTCAAAGGAACAGTCTTTGATTGTGCCGTCAAAAACGATTTCTGCAAATTGCGAGGTATAGAAGGCGGTGCGGTTCCATACCGCGCATATCATCGTGTTTTTCAGAAAAGAACTTGATTTGATGACCGCTCCGGTAAAATCAGCACCAGAGAAATCACAGGCTTTAATTTGACTTCCTGAAAACTCTGCGTCTCTTAAGGAGCAGTTCTGGAACGAATTGTTTATTATGTTGGAACTTTGCATACGACTGCTGCTGATGTCGGAAGTTGAGAAATCACAGCCGTCTACATTGTTGTTTTTTAGTAGAAGGCCTGACATATCCGAACCGATAAAAAGGCATCTTTGCATATTGGAAGAACTGAACTTTTCATGGAGATTATTTAGGCCCGAAAAGTCTGCATCCACCCAGTTCCCCTCTGACATATCCCAGCCGAGCTTTTTTTCTAGCTTTTCGGGCATTTGCTCTGTCAAAGACTCGGTAGTCGTTTTTTCGATGGCTGTCGGTTGGAAGCTTTGTGAAAAATAGTTCAGGTCTACGCCCAGAACTTCCGCGAGCCGATTAAAAGTAATGATGTCCGGCATCGACTCTCCACGCTCCCACTTCCCGACTGCCTGCGAGCTGACGGATAGTTGTTGTGCAAGCTGCGCTTGAGATAAATTGTTCTCTTTGCGCGCCTGCGAAATTTTGTTTCCAATCATAATTGAGGTTAACATGGCGGGTACCCTCTCCCTATTTAGTTTTGTCGACACTGTTATTGTATCCATATTTGCAACATACATCAATAGATAATTTGAAACCATCTGTTGTATTGAGGCTACATTTAGTTGTATTTAGGCTATCTGCGAGTTGTATATGTAGAATGATACTTAAATTATTGTATATGTTTTTTAGGTGGTTCAAATATTCGTGACCGTTTTCTCGTGGGCTAGGTCAAAATGATTTTAGCGTTTTCGCCTGCCTCAGCAACCAAAATAAACCCTGTAATCTTGTCGATTACAGGGTTTTGTAATGATTTGGAGCCTAGCATCAAAATCTGAACTTTCCGCTGACCTTATTCTTCGATAATCCGAACCTCCAGACCAGTGATATAGTTGGACGGATGCCCTTCCACAAACTGGTCTATGATGTTCAGGGTTACTACGCATTTGTGAAGCTGATAGTCCTTACCGGCATCATACAGCCTATCGATGCTGCTTTGTATGGTTTGATATGGCCCGTAGTGATATCCGCAAAGATAACGTCCTCCGGGTATTATAGCTTGATTTGCTTGCTTATGAGCGGTGTTGTTGGGCGACTGCTCATCAAATAAATAGGCTCCAAAGCGCTTCTCTTCCCCTTCATAAAAGCCAATGGTGGGATAAAAATAGAAAAGCTCGTGGGTAAAGAGATTAATCTCGTCACCGATATCGACAAACTGCCGATCCGGATAAGTTTTTATGCGGAAACTTCCTTCTTGCGTATACCGACACTCGCGGTCAATAAACGCCAGCTTTTTTTGGATGATGTCAACGGTTTCAAGCAAGCCCTCACACTGGTGCCGGAGCTGCTCCGACTGGTCAATCATAGTATCGAGATTTTTGTGTATATCGTCTGCATACATAAAGTCCTTGATACGATTCAATGAATACCCCAGTGCTCGCAGATATCGAATCGTTGCCAACTGATAGACCTGGTCAAAATGATACTGCCGCCTGCTGTTGTCCGGGTTGCGGATTGTCGGAACAAGCAGCCCCTTGGAGTCGTAATGACGCAGCAGCTGAACATCCATATTGAAGATGTTCGCCAGTTCACCGATGTTAAGATACTCTTTCATGCATAAATCTCCCGCCATTGACTGCCGAATTGCATCTTTAGTGGGCAATAACAGCAAATATTTGATATTATTAAGTTAATATAAACAAAAATTATTTTAGGTATTGAACCTATAACCGTTATAGGTTGTAAGCTGATAGTATCATAAGCTAAGAAAATACGCAACTCTGTCTGAAACGACGA
Source organism: uncultured Oscillospiraceae bacterium (assembly GCA_964560435.1). Classification (GTDB taxonomy): domain Bacteria; phylum Bacillota; class Clostridia; order Oscillospirales; family Oscillospiraceae; genus UBA2658. The sequence continues at coordinate 28,763 of CAZLLK010000016.1, read as the reverse complement.
TTGAGGAGGCACCTATGCAGACTTATCTAAAAAATGGTTACATTGTAACAATGGGAAAAGAAGAAACCGTATATGACGGCGGCGGTGTTCTGATTGAGGACGACCATATCGTTGCGGTCGGAAAAATAGCGCCCGAGCTGATAGACGCATCAGCCGAGGTCGTTGACCTGCACGGTAAATATGTCCTGCCCGGCTTTGTAAACACGCACGTACATACTTCTCAGCAGATATCCCGCGGAGTAGGCGACGATGTGGACTTCATCACCTGGCTACATAGACGTATGTGGCCGTACGAAAGCAATATGACTGAGGAGGACTCCTACTTCTCGACACTGATGTGCTGTCTGGAGCTTATCCGCTCCGGCGTTACCTCCTTTGCAGAACCCGGCGGGCAGTTCGTGTCCGGTATGGCACGCGCCGTAGCCGAAGCCGGTCTGCGTGGCAAGCTAGCCAAATCCGTTATGGACTGCGGCGAAGGTCTGCCCCAAGTCTGGCAGAAAACCACCGATGAGGAGCTGGACAAGCAGCTCGAGGACTTTAATAAATACCACAACACCGCTGACGGACGCGTTCAGGTCTGGTTCGGACTGCGTACGATTTTTAACAACACCGATGAGCTGATTATTCGCACAAAGGAGCTTGCTGACAAATACGGCGTAGGTGTCCATATGCACGTTGCCGAGGCAAAGAGCGAAATCGAATACACCATGGAAAAGTATGGCGAGCCGACAGTAACGCATCTGGAGCGGCTGGGTGTTCTGGACAAAAATCTGCTGGCTGTCCATACGGTCTGGTTGACGAACGAGGAAGTTTCTCTGCTCAAACTCCGCGATGTCAAGGTCAGCCACAACCCAGCATCGGCGATGCGAGTTTTGGGCTTTGCCAAGATACCCAGAATGCTGGATGAAGGAGTTTGCGTAACCATCGGCACAGACGGAGCATCCTCCAGCAACCGTATGAACATCATCGACGAAATGTGGCTCACGTCGCTAATCCACAAGGGCTGGCGGCTGGATTCAACAGTTGTGCCTTCGCAGGAAATTCTGCGTATGGTTACAAAAAACGGCGCTCGCGCATTGCTGGATGAAGATTTGTATGGTACGCTGGAAGTCGGTAAAAAGGCGGATTTGATTATAATTGATACTCACGGCCCGTCCATGATGCCTGTCAACGACCCAATTGCCGCTCTGGTTACCTCGATGCGTTCGGAGAACGTGGAAGCTACCATGTGCAACGGCAAGTGGCTCATGCGCGACCATAAAATCCTGACTCTCGATGAGGAGGCTATTTTAAAAGAAGCCTGCCGTCGCGGTGCTGCAATTTATGACCGCGCCAATATTCACATTCCCGACCGCTTCCCAGTGGTCAAAGTTTAAAATGTTTTTTGAAAAACCAAATACAAATAATATAACTAACTATTTTAGGAGGTAATGTACATGAATAACCAGTTACTCTCTGTCGCAAAGGGGAATAGCCCCGCGGATCTGGTCATTAAGAACGGTCAAATAGTCAGCGTTTACTCCGGTGAAATCGTTTCGGGTGGCGTTGCTGTCTGCGGTGATACCATCGCGGCAATCGGTGATGTGGATTACTGCATCGGTGCGAACACCAAGGTAATCGACGCACAAGGCAAGTTCCTTACGCCTGGGTTCGTTGACGGACACATTCATCCGGAAAGCGCCTCGCTCTCCATCCGCAACTTTGCAAGTGCCGTGCTGTCCCACGGAACCACTTCAATCATGACCGATTTGCACGAAATCGGCGTTGTTGCCGGCTTGGAGGGCATCGAAGCCGTGCTTGAGGAAGCCGAAGCAACTGACCTAAAAATTTACTTCGTTGTTCCCTCTCATGTTCCGTTTTCTCCTAATCTGGAAACCAGCGGCGGTCACTTTAATCCCGAGATTATTCGCAAGGCACTGTCCAGACCTGACGCTGTTGGTCTTTCCGAATGTGTTGGCCCTTATATCCTCGCACAATTCCCTGATTTAATGGAATCCTTCGATAATGCCAAGTCAATGGGCAAATCGTTGCAGGGGCACCTTCCGGAAATGTACGGTGGCAATATGAGCGCGTGTGTAGCGGCTGGTGTATCCACCGACCACGAATCCCACTGCGAGGAGGATGTGCTGGAGCGTCTGCGCAACGGCTGCCATCTGATGATGCGTGAGGGCTCTGCCGCCCGCAATATGCCGACTCTGCTGAAAGCGGTTCTGGATCGTAAGCTGGACACCTCAATGGTCAGCATCGTGACCGATGACTTGCATACAGTTGATTTGGGGGAGCGTGGACATCTGGACGACGCTGTGCGCACTGCGCTAAAGCTAGGCACAGATTTTGTTACCGCCATTCAGATGGTCACACTCAACGCCGCTCGCGCTTTTGGACTTGAACGCGAGATTGGCGGACTTGCTCCCGGACGCCGCGCCGATATCAACATTACCACGGGCGCAGAGGATTTCCACGTTGAAAGCGTAGTCGCCGGTGGCAAGTTGGTTTGTGAGGAAGGACGCTCACTTGTTAATTATCCTGTTGCAGAGCACAAGCCCTGTCTCTTAAATACTACTCATTTGGTCAATCCCATTACTCCCGAAAGCTTCCACCTTGCCGCTCCCGCCGGTGCTAAAAAGGTTCGCGCGCTGGTGATGGATACGCTTCAATTCATTCCGTTTACCACTCGCCGCGAGGTTGAGCTTCCGGTCAAGGACGGCGTTGTTCAGTGTGACACGGAGCAGGATGTGCTGTACATTGCACAGGTAGAGCGTCACGGCAAAAACGGCAACATCGGCAAAGCCTTCATGGGCGGATTCAAGCTGCGCGGTGGCGCGCTGGCCTCCTCGGTGGGTCACGACAATCACAATGTCATTGTAATGGGCGACAGCTTTGAGGACATGGCGATTGCCGTCAACCGCGTAATTGAGCTTGGTGGCGGACAGGTTGTTGTTCGCGGCGGTAAGGTTGCGGCAGAGGTCGCCTACCCGATTTGCGGACTGCTGAGCGATCTTCCTCTTGAGGAACTAACGGAAAAGAAGCGCGAGCTCAACCGCGTAGCTTTTTACATGGGTACGGAGATTCCAATCCCGTTCATGTTCCTCAGCTTCATCTGCCTTGCAGCAATCCCGGACTATGCTGTAACAGACTTCGGCTTCATAGATGTTCTTCAGCAGAAGATTATCAATCCCATTCTGGAAGTCGTGGAATAAGTAATGTAGGCTTGATGAGCGTTTTCACGGTTCAGGATGTCGAAAGATTCTGAATATGATGTTGCAAGCATTCCTTAGCTTGTCAGAAGAGTTTTCTCATCATCGGAATTTGCTCTATGAGTTATTGCTTCCAAGTGCCGCGGTATGCTATGGAAGCATTTTGGAGAAAGCTAAATTACCAATAGAACGAGGGAAGCCATGTTAAACAGCTTATTTGAACAATTTGATAGCATCATATTTTTGGATGTTGAGACCTCCGGACTAAACCCTGAGTCGGATGAAATAATCGAGCTTGGAGCCGCCCGAGTTTGCTGCGACAACGGAAAGCTGTACACCGAAAAAGAAATTAATATGCTTGTCCATTTATCTGAGGGCAAAAGCCTGAACGAGGTAATAACGAAGCTAACGGGAATATCTCAGACTGATTTAGACTTAAATGGCGTAGAAAAGGCGGCCGTTTGTGAAGCGTTGGTAGATTTGTTCGGCGTCGGGAAGCCACTGGTTGTGGCATACAATGCGCAGTTTGATCTATGTTTTTTGTATTATTTGCTTGCGAGGAGCGGTAAAGCGGAGGTCTTGAAAAACATCAAGATGCTTGATGCGCTCACTGTGTATAGAGATCGCAGGGATTACCCGCACAAGTTGGAAAATGCAGTTGCAGAATACGCATTGGAAACGAAAAGTACCCATAGGGCTATTGATGATGCGATTGCAACGTATTCACTGCTGTGTGCAATGGAGAAAGAGCAAGATGACATTGCGCGTTACATAAATTTGTTCGGATACAATCCTAAATATGGGGTAAGCGGCCCCCAAATTTCCTCTGTGAAATATGTTCCTCAGCCTTATCGTAATGCACGGAAAATGTATGAGTAGAATGTTTTAAGTATAGTAGGCAGTGTTCGCAACAAAATAATTCATCAGGGTAACAGGGGGTTTGCGTTTCTTCGAGAGATATCCTGCAAGACATCCACCGATATTAAACCATACAAAAGAGGCTCGGCACTGTTCAACGGCGTCGAGCCTCATTTCTGCAGGTTGGGTTTACTTGACTCGCTATTAATGATATTGTGATGTGTATATAATCTGGCTGGAAATGGAGCGCTTATGATTGAAGCTAAACATTTAGAATATAATTACAAGTCAAAAACATCTGATACTGTTATAGTTTTTATTCACGGTATTCAAGGAAGTCCATTGCAGTTCGATTTTATGATAGAAAAGCTTAATGGGACGTATTCAATCGAGAATCTTCTTTTACCTGGACATGGTAAAACAGCAAGAGAGTTTATTAAAAGCAATATTATTCAATGGCAGAATTACATTGATGAAAGAGTTAAGAAACTGCAACAAAAATATAAAAACATTATTCTTGTTAGTCATTCAATGGGGTGCCTACTATCTGTACAGGCAACTATATCATACCCTCAGCATATACGCGGGCTGTTTTTGATTGCTATGCCACTTAACATTCATATTAGCTATTCTTGCATAAAAAACAATTTGATTGTGGCATTTAGTAAAAATGAAAGAAATGAAATTATTTTAGCAGCTAGAAAAGGAAACAGCATTTCAGTTTCTAATCCTTTTGAATATTTGGCGGGCACACCACGCTACGTTGAATTATTAAAAAAGAGCAAATCAATACGAGAACAAATAAAAACATTAGAGCTACCTATATTAATAGTACAATCAGCAAACGATGAAATTGTTAGTAATAAGTCTTTACACCATGTTGAGAATAGACAGAATATTCAAGTAGTTATAGCAAGTAACTCAGGACATTATTATTACTCACAAGAGGATAAAGAACAAATTTCAAATACCTTGAAGGATTTTATAGCAGAAAAAACAGCAGGGTACTGATTATAATCATGCCGCAAATTTGTTGCAACACGATATGAAAGATATTGACCTATACACAAGATGCTAGACGATATTCGATGCATGGGTAAAAGACATTCACCGATATTAAACCATACAAAAGAGGCTCGGCACTGTTCAACGGCGTCGGGCTTTTTTGCTGCGAAATTGTGAAAGACTAGTTGAATATATGGTCAGCAAGTAATATGATTTGAAGGTGGATTGTTCAAGTAATATGATTTGAAGGTGGATTGTTTATAATGATTGTATAGGGTGATAAGCATGGAAATCAAAGATTGTAGAATTGATTCAGGCAAAGGATTTGATTGGGGAAAAACTTCCGAAGACTATGCAAAGTATAGAGATATATATCCAAATGAGTTTTATAAAAAAGTTGTTGATTTAGGGTTATGCGTAAAAGGACAGAGGGTTCTTGATCTTGGAACAGGCACAGGGGTTCTTCCAATGAATATGTATCCTTACGGTGCTGAGTTTGTTGGGACTGATATTTCAGAGAATCAGATTTCTCAGGCAAAAGAGTTGGCTAAGAGGCGGAATATGGAGATAACATATGAAGTTGCTTCTGCAGAAGAAGTCGAATATCCTGGGAATTCATTTGACGTAATATAGCCTGCCAGTGCTTTTTTTATTTTAACCATGAAGTTGTGATGCCAGAACTTGCTGGTCTTCTTAAATATGATGGTAAACTTGTAATACTTTATATGGCATGGTCACCATCTGAAGATAAAATCGCAGGTGAGAGCGAGAAGCTTATTCTCAAATATAATCCGGAATGGTCAGGAGCAGGAGAAACACGCCATCCTATTTGGATACCAGAATGTGCAAAGGATAATTTTGACGTAGTTTATTCAGAGGAATATGATTTAAAAGTGCGGTTTTCAAAAGACAGTTGGAACGGAAGAGTGAAAGCTTGTAGAGGCGTAGGTGCATCTTTATCAAAAAAAGATATTATGAAATGGGAAAAGGAACATATGAACTTACTTGATGAAATTGCTCCGGATGAATTTGATGTTCTGCATTATACTGCATTAACTGTGTTAAAAGTAAGAAAATGAGTTATGTATAACGCATATCTTGCCGCAAATTTGTTGCAACACGATATGAAAGATATTGACCTATACACAAGATGCTAGACGATATTCGATGCATGGGAAAAGACATTCACCGATATTAAACCATACAAAAGAGGCTCGACGCTGTTCAACGGCGTCGGGCTTTATTGCTGTAATATATGGACAAATTTTCTAAAATCTGATAAAATTCTGAAAAGGTGAGGGGAAATGCCATAATATTGCGTATATTGCCATCAATGCCTGCATAATAATTTGAGAACTGGTATATTCCATGAAATTGAAAAACAAAATAGGCAATAGTTGAGAGGGGAAAATATGAAAACGAGAACACTAAAAATCTTAATTAGCGCAGCATTATTGACTGTTATGCTGTGCGCCTGCGGAGACAAAACAACACCTAATGCACCAGATCCTACAGCACTTATTGTTGGTATCTGGAACAATGCGGAAGACAAGGTGGTTACAGAATTCAACGCAGATGGCACTTGTTCAACTGTTCAAAATGGCGAAACTATTTACACTGATACATACACAGTAGAAAAAGTAGACGATTCCACCATAATTGTTACGACCGGAGACGGACAGACAATGGAAATAACCTTTGTTGATGAAAATACTTTTACGTATGAGGGCGCAACTATAACAAGAGCTACCGGAGAAGAACAGGACACAGCACCTGAGAATTCCGAAGAATCTGCGAATACTCCTGAGACCCTAATTATTGGGACATGGACAGCTGAAGGCTCAAGTATTGAGTTCCGCGAAGATGGAACTGCCGTTACTGTTGATGAAAATGGTGGAACAGGTGAATTTACCTATAAACTAGAGACATCACCTGATAGCACATTCACGATTTCGCTAATAGACATAGATGGTACCTCGTCTAGCGAAACATCGTCTTTTCAGGGTAGCGATACGTTGATGATCGGAGAAACAGCATTTAGCCGCGAAAATTAGCCCCTAAGTAATTTCAAGGCGGATTGAAACCTCAAAAAGATTATTATATCAAGAACGAAACCCTGTGATTTCAATGATTAGAGGGTTCCGTTCTTTATATTTGTCGCAAATTAACCGCGCAATTATACAAAAGCTGTTAGACGATATAATTCGATGTAACCAAAGCCTGAAAAACAAAACCAATGGTGATGTTAGTCACAATATGCAATAATTTTTTAAAAGGACGTCACTGACATGAAATCAAGCTTCGCAGAAGCTCTAATTATCAAGATTTTGAAAGAGCGCGAGGGCAAAAAGCGAGCTGCAGATATTGCCCGCAATCAAAAGGTTTCCGAACAGAGACTCTGCCACTGCTTCGAAATTTCTTGTGTGAAGAACAAATAACCTGAATAATAAATTCTAATTAAGGTTTTTTGTTGATGGCTAAAGAAAAAATATCATTATGAGGTGCAATTTGTGAAATTCCTGAAATCAGAAACATTTGCCCTTAAGCTGGAAATAATTATTGCCATAATGCTTGGTATTACTGCGGTGCTTACTGCATGGGCTTCATGGCAGGCGTCGTTGTACGACGGGAACCAGACCTCGAGCTATGCCGCGGGGACCGCAACCATTGCAGATGCAAAATCACTGTACAATGAAGGGTATCAAAAGTTTACTCAGGATATGGGAGTTTGGAACAAGATTGTTGATATGCGCATCGAAATCGAGTATGCAACTCAAAAAAACAACACTGAAGAGATTGAAAGATACCAGTGGAAGCTTTACCAGTTAATGGCTGACAATGTATCCGACACATTTTCCGAGGCACTTCAATGGGCTGATGCACAGACGGAATACTCCTCTCCCTTTGATAAGGAGGACTTTCTTGATAGCTATTACATAGATGCAGAGGCAACCTATGATGCGGGTCAGGCAAAGCTAAAAGAGGGAGAAAATTCCAATGATCTTGGCGACCGACTGGGCTAAGTTACAGTCGTTTACGCTGTGGTGTTATTCCTTTTGGGTATTGTAAACTCATTTAAAAGCAACAAAACTAAATTCGCAGTTGTGCTGGGTTCGTTCGGAGCCCTTATCTTTGCGTTTGCATGATGATTAGGATACCGATTCTCACAGTCTAATAGGCTAAACCGATTTGTGGCTTGTTTCAAATCAACATGTGCACCAATAAAAAACCCTGTATTTCAAGTGAATGCAGGGTATTTGTTTTTTCTATCGATATTCATAGTGTGTTGAGCATAAAAAATTTTTGGTTAGCATGAGATAAAATGGCTAGCTGACGCGTTATATACCCGGTAGGAACTTGCGAGCACGCAGATAAAAGTGATTTGTCGGGAGCAAACACATATGCTCGTTCATATGACCATTACCGATAAAATTCAAAGGTTTAATGCTCTACAATGGTTGCGGGGTTAAAGAAAAGCTTGAGCTGAATTTTAAAACTGTTAGGAGGATCTCATGAAAACAAAAAGATTTTTAAGCTTGTTGCTTTGCTTATGCATGGTGTTAACGCTTCTGCCAGCGGCAAGGCTAACGGCAAGCGCAGTGGGAACCAGCACTATCTCTCTTGGCACAAACGGCATTTCTGGCGGTGGTGCCAACTGGGTCTATTACGGAGATTACAAGAACGCGCCGGTCAAGTGGCGGGTTCTCTCCACAAACGGGAACGACGGCGTTTATTCCGTTGGGGCAAAGTTAATTGCAAATCCGCTGTTTCTGATGTCGGAATACACGTTGGATTACGATCTTGTTCAGTTTGACCCCGGCAAGAACACTTGGAAAGACAGCAACGCTCAAATATGGTGTAACAAGTTTTATAACAACAATTTTGACTCAGCAGAAAAAGCCACTATAGCCGCTACCACAAAGGTTGACGGAAGATACTCAAACTACGAACGCAGCAGCCTTGCTGGTGATTACCTGTTCTTCCTTTCGGGGGAGGAAGCTGCAAACAGTTCCTATGGTTTTTCGACCGAAAGCAGAAGAATCGCATATAGCGTTACATCCACTTCAAGCCCCGATGTGTGGTGGCTGCGTTCGCCTTACTTCTCGACTGAGGATAATGCTGGAATCGTTGAAATCACAGGAAGGCAGAACATCAACAAGGTTTACGACACATGGTCTGCACGTCCTGCTTTCAACCTGAATACCTCAGATGTCCTCTTCTCTTCCGCAATAGGCAGCAAGACCTCAACTTCCGTTGGGGCAAATGCACTTACGAGGCTTGCTTCAACAGCACCGACAGAATGGAAGCTGACTCTTCTCGATAGCTCCCGTCGCTTTGGCATCCATGAGTCCAAGGTGCAAGTAATAGCAGGCAGTACAATCACGCTAAACTATAGCGGTGCGACGGTTTACAGCAACAGCGCACCTAACGAATATATCTCTGCAATGATCGTGGATTCAAGCAATACGGTTCTTTATTATGGCAGACTGAAACAGCCAGTATACACGGCAGACACGATGGATGTTACAATTCCGTCAGGGCTTACAACTGGCAACTATACCCTCAAGCTTTTTTCCGAGCAGTGCAACGCAAACTACGAAACTGACCGCGCCAGTGCGTTTGCAGACGTACAGCTTAAGGTTGACAGCTCAGTACCCACCGTTACCAGTGTTTCGCCGAGCGGCACAGGCACGGCAACCAGCGGAAATGTTGTGATTAACTTCAGCGAGGCAATGAACACCGCGGTGGCGGGAGCTGTGTATCTATACGCTGACAGCAGCTCGACCTATAATGCGGTACTCACAGGCGGAAGCTGGGCTTACGGGAACACCGTCTATACTGTTCCGTACTCCGGGTTATCCACCGGAGTGAAATATACCCTTCTCATTACAGGCTTCGCGGACACATTGGGCTATTCGATGGTGTCGGATAGCAGCCACAGCTTTACGACTAAACCTAATTCAGGAATCTATACAATTGATTCATCAGCTGGCAATGGCGGATATATCAGCCCGAGTGGAAGATCGACGCTTGCTTATGGCGGTAATATTACCTATACAATTACTCCTAAGTCTGATTGCCAGATAGATTATGTCCTTGTGGACGGATACAGTGTTGGAGCAGTTCCCAGCTTTACCTTCACTAATGTAACGGCTTCGCATACCATTAGAGCTGTTTTCAAACAGCCATTCACTGATGTTAACCCAGGTTGTTGGTACTTCAAAAGTGTTTTAGACATTTTCGGTAGAGGTTTGATGATTGGGATAGGTGGTGGCCAATTTGACCCCGATGGGCAGGTTACCCGCGGCATGATGGTAACTATCCTCTTTAAGCTTAGCGGAGACGATGGCGTATACACAAATGGCTACTCTGATGTTCACCACGGTTCGTGGTATGAAAACACAGCCGCATGGGCCGCGTCAAAGGGTGTTGCTAGCGGCGTTGGCGCAAACTCTTTTGCTCCGGAAAATGACCTTACCCGTGAGCAGCTCGCCGTGATGATGCACAATTACGCCAAATACGAAGACTGTGCTGGAAAGAAACATAAGAACTCGCTGAACAAGTATTCGGACGCGGGCAGCATTTCAGCATGGGCGAAAGACGCAATGGCATGGGCAGTTGGCGCCGGAATCATGTCGGGTGATGGCACTCACCTCAATCCGCAGGGCATAGCAACACGCGCCGAGGTCGCAACGATGATTGAAAGGTTTGAAGACATCGGCTGAAAGTAACTGCATGATTAGGAAATATGAAACAGGATGCGAGCGTTTGCTTGCATCCTGTTTCATAGATAATAACAATACAGCAAGCCGCGCTTTTTATGTGGCTTGTTGTAATTTAGTATGGGTGTGAGCCAGTAATCCGCTTGCTTAGCGAACAATATCCTCGCTCAGCCAATAGCGTTTGAGCGGCTTAAATGAAAGATATGCAATAACAGAAGTTATGATGATTTCGGGAAGCATAAATGAACCGTTATAGGCAACTGACCAAAGCGGGGCTGCCCAGCCGAGTTCGTTGGGGAAAAGTCCATCCCAAATAATAATACCGCTTAAAAAGTGGCACAGAAAGCGCCCAAAGAATGTAACAACGATTCCTAAAACTATTGCCTTGCGGCGGTCACTGAACACTTTGTTGAAGCAAGCGGAGAACCCGATGACGGTATATGCCAGTATGTAGTCAAGAAATATTATTCCCGCTGCGCCCCAAAATGTGTTTGCATACTGAACGTTATTCATACCCAAAAACATTTGAATTACACCGTATACCAGCGACGTGAGTATGCCCCACTTCGTACCGTAGCGCTGTGTAATCATAATTAAAGGAAGCATACTGCAAGCTGTTATGCCTCCGCCGAGCACCCATTCAAATTTGATCAGAGAAAGAACTGTGCCGATTGCGACGAGCATTGCACTCTCTGCAATGCGTTTGAGCGTTGATTTCATGAAAATTCCCTCCATTTTTTGCCGTGTGACCTATCTTCTGGTCACGGCTGCTGATAATTTGTTTTTTATTGCAGAGCAATAAAAAAACCCGCAATTGCGGGTATGGCAACGCGGACTATCAAGGGAATATTCCATTGATTCCTACGCCGGCATTACCCGGATCAGGTTCGAGGGTCCCAAGCGTTGTAGCTTGATCTCAGCCGACTTGCGTCAGCACCCCTTGTGCATTTTTGCACAATCATCATTATAATGAGATTGTTATTGTTTGTCAAGTCTGAAAGTGCCAGCATATTATAATTGGATATTCAAACACCAAAAAGTGGGTTTTGCGATTGGCTTGTGATATTATGTCCGCAAGCGAACATAATAACGCGCTTACGCCGACCGAGTCGGCTTGCGCTTGATTAAAATTATATATCATAACGCCGTCCCGTAGCTATGATATAAGGATTTTGCGATTAGATGTATGTAGAAAAGAGAATTTAGTACGAATTTAGGTAAAAAATGAAAACAATAAAGCAGAAAAAATGTGTTGCATGGGGCATCGCCGCGGCTGTGTTGGCGGTACTATGTGTCACTGCGTTATGGCAAGGCTTAACGGTCAAAGTCTATACGGAAACCACAGATAAAGTAAGCTCGCCGATTCGAATGGTGGTACTAACTGATTTACATAGTACGTTTTTTGGGTATGAACAGGAAACGCTGATAAAAGCTATCCGAAAGCAGAAGCCGGATGTTATTCTTCTTGTGGGGGATATTGCCGATGATGAAACGCCACACGATGGCACAAAACAGCTGCTCTCAGTGATTGGGACAGAGTATCCTTGCTATTATGTTTCCGGTAACCACGAATATTGGTCTGGCGAGGTTGATTTGATTAAAGGTATGATTCGCTCCTATGGGGTCACGGTTTTGGAAGGTGACTCTAAGGTTATACAAATTGGCAATCAAAAATTACGGTTTTGCGGCGTTGATGATCCCGAAAGGTTTAGCCCTAAGTATTTTGTAGATAATGGGTCGGCTAAGAGCTGGCAGGCACAGCTCGACTCGTGCAAAGCTGAAGCTGGCGACGATACATTTTCAATCCTATTGTCACATCGCCCTGAACTGACGGAAAAATATCGAGACAGTGGCTTCGATTTGGTGTTAGCTGGGCACGCGCATGGAGGACAAGTGAGGATTCCCGGATTGCTAAACGGCTTATATGCACCAAACCAAGGCTCTTTTCCGAAATACGCAGGAGGGCGCTATGAACTGGGAAATACGACTATGATTGTTAGTCGCGGACTCAGCAAAGCCCGAATACCGCGAGTTTTTAATCCGCCGGAGCTTGTGGTTGTAAATTTGGAACCCATGAATTAAATTGTGATTATATAGTATTAAATGAAGCTGGGGGCAAACGAGCATCGAAATTATTTAGTACAAACAAAATATATGGATAAAATAATAGGAATATGATATTATTTTTAATAATTGGGACAGATATGGCATCAAACGAGCTTTTTAGTGCTGTCTTTCCCAGAATCAGGATTAAATTTCGCTCGAGAGGTGATAGCTTTGAAAGTACTGATGGTTAACGGGAGCCCGCATAAAGAGGGATGTACCTATACTGCGCTTAAAGAAATTGAAAAAGAACTGCACAAGATGGAAATCGAAACTGAGATTGTGCAAATTGGGGTGCAGCCTATAAGAGGCTGTATTGGTTGCAACAAATGCAAAGATGGAAGATGCGTTTTCGATGACGATATTGTGAATCGGGTGCTTGAAAAAGCTGAGAGCGCCGATGCATATATATTTGGTTCGCCCGTGCATTATGCGGGCGCATCGGGAAGCTTAACTTCACTGCTCGACAGGTTTTTCTACGCTGGGAAAAACCATGACTATAAACCGGGTGCGGCGATTGTTTCTTGCAGAAGAGGCGGCGCCACAGCTGCGTTTGACCAGCTTAATAAGTACTTTACAATTAAAAATATGCCCGTAGTTTCTTCGCAGTATTGGAACATGGTGCATGGTAACACGCCGGAAGAGGTCGTGCAGGACCTCGAAGGTATGCAAATTATGAGGACTCTTGGGAAAAACATGGGTTGGCTTTTGAAGTGCATTGAAGCAGGGAAAAATAGTGGGATTTCTTTGCCGGAAAAAGAACCGCAAATAGTAACTAACTTTATTAGATAGGTTTGAAATAAGCTATTAAAAAATGTCGAGCATTTTTTAAAAACTGACGTATTTTAAGAAATGTTGGACTTAGCCATAGGCCAATGATATCCTGTAAACAGGCAAATTTGCCGTAAAGGAGATAGCACATGGAAATAAATAACCTGGATTATTTGCCAGAGGAATATGTCTGGAAGGATTCCGTCGGACTTATTACAAAGTCGCTTGGTGCTGTCGCGGGCAGTTGCCGACTTTATGTCAATATCGATAGTGTGCCGCCAGGGGGCTACAGTACAAAATACCATAGCCATTCACAGCAGGAGGAGTTTTTTCTTGTCATGGAGGGCGCTGGAACCTTACGCCTAAACGGAGAGACTATGGCGGTTAACAAGGGAGATTTTATCGCAAAGCCTGCCGCAAAAGGCATTTCGCATACCTTCTATAATTCTGGCATCGAAAGCTTGGTAATTCTGGATGTGGGCACAGTCGAAAAGGAAGACACCTGTTACTACCCTGACGAAGACGTGTATCTGCACAAATCGAACGGGCAAAACAGAACGTATCGCGGGGAGAACGTAGATGCCTCGTGGTCGTCAGACCCGAATTAGACACCGCAGCACCGAAAAACTTGTTTGTCTAAGAGGAACAATTGGGTGAACATAAAATACCATGTTTTCCACGACTTGTATTGGCTATGGACAGCGGTGATAAATTAGGGCTGTTCGATGTGTGCAATACGACGATAATTGTTTATAGTCAATAAATTCCATTGACAAATGGCTTTGAGTATTGTATCTTATAACCAGAGAAAAGGTGATTCCAATGTGGAGCTTCGGCTCAGACTAGGTTCCTTCTCTTGCATAGGTTCGGCAAATATCGAAGTCTTTATATCCCATGCAGTTCTCACTTTTGTGAGAGACGAACAAGTTCAGGCGGTAGAAACGGGGTTCCGTTCAATGGCTGCCAAGAGCTGAAGCGATGTGGCATTTGGCGTGTGAAGTATGGTAAAGCGTCGAACTCAGCAATACCCGAAAAAGTGAGGTAAACCAACCCGAATGATTGAAAAAACTGAACAAACGTAGCCCCCTGTTCACGCTGGATGAGCAGGGGGTTGTGTTATTTATAGAAGAAAAATAAACGGCGCACGTTAGAAAACAGGAGCAATTCTTAGCTGTGCTGAGAGACTTAGGTATTAAAACAGATATTTAAGTATTAGTAGCAGCACAACACCGGGAAGCCCCAATATTCCGGCTACCAGACAGTTGATTACGTTGATAGTTAGGCTTAGCCCGACTATACCGCCTAAAAAGTTCAAAATAACAAGCGCGATGAAGCCCGAAGCTGCATTTAATAGAAGCTTGAACGCCCATTTTAGCGGCGTTTTTATTATTTTGAAGAGCAGAACAACCAAAACGATGCAGATAACTACTGCACCAATGGTAAGGTAATCGAATGGCATAAGGGTTCTCCTTGTTATGTATTAACATTCCCGTTTCATAAGGAATGTTTGGCTGCGCATCATTTGCTGTTGCCGCGTAAGCGACTGGCGCATAATGCGCAAATTTGTGCTCAATAATAACTGTCACGGTAGTGCTTAAGTGCTGTGTTGTAACGGGACCTAAGGGCGCTGATTTCGAAAATGCATGCGTCCAGAGAGTCCTTGTCCGTTGTGATGTTGAAGTTTGTGTAGGCTTCATCGAGGCTTGATCGTATAGTGCCGATTTCACCGGCAAAGTGTGAAAGCTCGACCCGTCTGGCCTTTTCTGTGCGTTTGTTTTTTGGCATATTATCCTCCCGCTTGAGTTTGCGGTGCAGACTTCCAGCCGATAGCAATTCCGGAATCGGATTGCCTTCGGTTATTTTTATGCGTCTGCTCCTTAACGAATGACAGATTTCTTTGGCGCTCGAAGCGCTTTGGAAATATTATCTCCGAAACACGCGGGAATTAACCGAAAAACGAGAGAAATGTGGGCTTTGAGAGATTGCTGTATGGCTTGATTTTTTGGATACTATAGGATATACTATATGAGTTAAGCAGACATTTGATTTGCACAATATGTTGTGATTTTTTCGCAACCAATACTCCGCAACAAATTTCAAGCAATAGCATGGGAGGTTCTATGAAGAAAGCCACAACTGCAGAGTACGGCAACACTAGCATTTCACAGCTCAAGGGAGCGGACAGAGTCCGCAAGCGTCCGGCTGTCATTTTCGGCTCGGACGGACTTGAGGGCTGTCAGCATGCGGTTTTCGAAATTTTATCGAATGCAATCGACGAAGCTCGTGAGGGTCACGGTGACATTATAACAGTTACGCGATATTCTGACAAGTCCATTGAGGTCGAGGATTTTGGACGCGGCTGTCCTGTCGATTGGAACGAAAACGAGGGACGCTTCAACTGGGAACTTGTTTTCTGCGAGCTTTATGCCGGAGGCAAATATGCAAACGACGAAGGCGAAAATTACGAATACTCCCTCGGACTAAACGGACTCGGCTCCTGCGCGACGCAATATGCAAGCGAATACTTCGATGCAATTATTTATCGCGACGGCACAAAATATACACTGCACTTTGAAAAAGGCGAGAACGTTGGTGGACTCAAAAAAGAGTCTGCCGACCGCAAAAAGACCGGCTCTATGTTCCGGTGGAAGCCTGACCTTGCGGTTTTCACGGACATAGCCGTACCTGTCGAATATTTCACCGAAATGCTCCGCCGTCAGGCGGTTGTTAACGCTGGCGTGCTGTTTCGTTTCCGCAATCAGAACGAGGATGGAAAGTTCGAAACCTCTGAGTTCAGGTACGAAAACGGAATTCTGGATTATATCTCCGAAATTGCAGGCGATGAAACGCTTTCATTGCCAGTATTCATTGAAACAGAACGACGTGGGCGTGACCGCGAAGACAAGCCCGAGTATAAGGTCAAGCTTACGGCGGCTTTTTGCTTTTCAAACACGGTTAACTGCATTGAGTATTACCACAACTCATCGTGGCTTGAATATGGCGGCGCACCCGACAAGGCAACGAAAAGTGCTTTTGTCTACGCAGTTGACGCATATATTAAAAAAATCGGCAAATACCAAAAGAATGAGAGCAAAATCGGCTTTCAGGATGTTGCCGACTGCCTTGTGCTGGTCACAAACTGCTTTTCTACTCAGACCTCGTACGAAAATCAGACGAAAAAGGCTATCAACAACAAATTCATACAGGATGCGATGACAGACTTTTTCCGCACACAGCTTGAGGTATATTTTATCGAGCACAAGGCGGAGGCCGACAAAATTGCGGAACAGATGCTTATCAACAAGCGCAGCCGCGAGCAGGCTGAAAAAGCAAGGCTAAACATAAAAAAGAAGCTTTCCGGCTCGGTTGATATTTCAAACCGCGTTCAGAAGTTCGTTGATTGCCGCACAAAGGACGTGGACAAGCGCGAAATTTATATTGTTGAGGGCGACTCCGCTCTGGGTGCCTGCAAGCTTTCACGCGATGCGGAATTTCAGGGGATAATGCCTGTGCGCGGTAAGATATTGAACTGCTTAAAGGCTGATTACGCAAAGATTTTCAAAAGTGAAATTATCACCGATTTGATTAAGGTGCTGGGTTGCGGCGTTGAGGTTGAAAAGGGCCGCGGCAAGGAGCTGAGCACCTTTGACGTGGACAGCCTACGCTGGAACAAAATCATAATCTGCACCGATGCGGACGTTGACGGCTTCCAAATCCGCACACTGATTTTGACCATGATATATAGGCTGATGCCGACGCTCATCATGCAAGGCTTCGTTTATATCGCTGAGACGCCGCTTTACGAAATCGAAACGAAGGACAAGACATATTTTGCCTATTCAGACCGAGATAAGGCTGAGATACTTGAGAAGCTCGATGGCAAAAAGCATTCAATCAACCGCTCAAAGGGACTTGGTGAAAACGACCCACAAATGATGTGGCTCACTACAATGAACCCCGAAACCCGCAGACTGATTCGGGTTATGCCAGAGGAAGCCAAGCGCACCTCAGACCAGTTCGACCTGCTTCTCGGCGACAATCTTGCGGGGCGCAAGGTGCATATTGCGGAAAACGGCTATAAATACATTGACCTTGCGGACATTTCGTAAAGCTTTCAATTACAAAATATAAAACTCCTTATCTAAGAGAGGATAAAATTGCTATATGGCAAAGAAAAAACAACCAGAAAACAAAAAAACAAACGTAAATCCAGCAGTTGAGGGACTTCATGCGGAGGTTCTGGAGCAGCCTATTACGGAAACACTTGAGTTAAACTATATGCCCTACGCGATGAGCGTAATAGTTTCGAGAGCAATTCCAGAAATCGACGGCTTCAAGCCCTCGCACCGTAAACTGCTTTACACAATGTATAAAATGAACCTTTTGACGGGTGCGCGAACGAAGAGCGCAAACATCGTAGGACAGACAATGCGCCTCAATCCACACGGCGACTCCGCAATTTACGAAACCATGGTGCGTCTTTCAAAGGGCTGTGAGGCACTGCTGATACCCTTCGTTGACAGTAAGGGGAACTTTGGAAAGATATATTCGCGTGATATGTCCTATGCCGCCTCACGTTACACCGAGGCGAAGCTTTCGGACATTTGCAGCGAGGTTTTCCGCGACATCGACAAGGACACCGTCGATTTCATGGATAACTACGACGGAAGCACAAAGGAACCGATGCTGCTTCCCACAACCTTTCCGAACGTACTTGTTTCCACGAATACAGGTATCGCTGTCGGCATGGCAAGCCAGATTTGCGGGTTTAACTTGAATGAAGTCTGTGAAACCACCATAAACTACATAAAGGACCCCGAATGCGATATTATGCAGAGCCTACTTGCTCCCGATTTCCCTACGGGCGGCGAGCTTATCTATAACATTTCGGAGATTGAGGAGATTTACCGCACAGGCCGCGGAAGCTTCAAGGTTCGGTCAAAGTGGCGTTATATCAAAGATGAAAACATTATCGAAATCTATGAAATTCCCTATTCCACCACCGTCGAAGCCATTATGGACAAGGTGGCGGAGCTGGTTAAAACTGCCAAAATCAAAGAAATCAACGATATGCGCGACGAAACCGACTTGGGCGGTTTGAAGCTTGCCATCGATTTGAAGCGAGGTACCGACCCCGATAAGCTCATGCAGAAGCTAATGCGCATGACGCCGCTTTGCGACAGCTATTCCTGCAATTTCAACATACTTATTGCGGGAAATCCTCGCGTTATGGGTGTGCGCGAAATTCTGGAGGAGTGGACGGCGTGGAGAGACGAAAGCGTTCGCCGCAGAGTGTATTTCGACCTTGCAAAAAAACGCGACAAGCTGCATTTGCTCAATGGTCTTAAAAAAATCCTTTTGGACATCGACAAAGCCATAGCCGTAATCCGCAATACAGAGCTTGAGGCAGAGGTCGTTCCGAACCTTATGATTGAGTTTGGAATTGACCGCATACAGGCTGAGTATGTAGCAGAAATTAAACTTCGCAATATCAACAAGGAATACATTTTAAAGCGCGTCGAGGAAACGGAACAGCTTGAAAAAGACATCGCTGACCTTGAGGATATTTTGAACTCTCCGCGCAGAGTCAAGAAAATAGTCATCGACGAACTGCAGGAAGTTAGCAAAAAATACCCTACGCCCCGCAAAACGACGATAGTTTATGCCGACGAGGTCGAAGAACCGGAAGTTGGGAGCGAAATCGAGAACTATGCAGTCACGCTGTTTTTGTCCCGCGAGGGCTATTTCAAAAAAATAACGCCACTGTCCCTGCGTATGGGCGGTGAGCAGAAGTATAAGGAAAATGATGTCCCGTTCCAGGAATTTGAGGCTTCAAACCGCGACGAGCTGCTTATTTTCACTGATAAACAGCAGGTGTACAAGGTTCGCGTTTCGGACTTTGATGACTCGAAAGCTTCGGTTTTGGGTGTGTTTCTACCCTCGCATCTCGAAATGGACGAGGGCGAGAGCGTGATGTGCATGATTAACCCGGGCGATTATAGCTCGCATTTGCTGCTGTTCTATGCAAACGGAAAGGTCGCGCGGCTTGAGCTTTCGTCATACGCAACAAAGACAAATAGAAAACGTCTGACAGGTGCGTATTCTGACAAAAGCCCGCTTATCAGCATTCTGCCGCTTGCTCAGGAACGTGAAATCGCAGTGTTCTCTACAGAGGGCAGGGCAATGGTGTTCTCAACTGCGCTTCTGACTCCCAAAACCTCCCGCACGACGATCGGCGTTGGGCTTATGAACATCAAAGCCAAATACAGCTTAGAGCGGGCAATGTTTGCTGAGGAAAGCCCAATAAAAAACATTGCACGTTATAGGGCAAGAAGCATTCCCGTCGCTGGTGCGCTTTTGCGCGACGAAGACAGAGATGAAAAGCAAATGAGCCTTATGGATTGATTTGTAAAGAAAAGAGGTACGGGATATTTGAAAATTAGTACAAAAATGATGATGCAATCCGCACTCTATATTACAAAGATTGTTTTAGGAGCTTTAATATTCGGTATAGGAATTCAGTGGTTCTATCATCCTGCATCCCTTATCTCGGGCGGCGTCGCTGGTGTCGCAATGATTATTAACTATTTGGAGCCGAGAGTGCCCGTCGGTGTTACAATCGTTGCTATAAATATTCCGCTCTTCATTATTGCTTTTCGGAAATATGGATGGCAATTTGTGGCAAGTTCTATTTTGGGAACACTTTTAAGCTCGGTAGCCATTGACCTCCTTTCGCTTTTAGATGTAAGTGTTACCACAGAGCCGTTTTTGGCGGCAGTCTTTGGCGGAATAATCACTGGCCTTGGGCTTGGCATCATATACACAACAGGCGCAACCACGGGCGGAACAGACGTTATGGCAAAGCTGGTTCGCGAGAAATTCCCGTATGTAAATTTCGGAACGATGATACTTGTTCTGGATGCAATTATACTTGTGGCATATGCACTGCTGCTCCACGCATACGAAAATGCGATGTATACGGTTATTTCCGTTTATGTTGCGGCGAGGGTTATTGACCTAGTTCTCTATGGCTCGTCGCAGTCAAAGCTTTGCCATATTATCTCTGAGCACAGCGACGAGATAAAGATGGCGATTGTACAAACACTGAACCGAGGAGTGACCGTGCTTTCCGGCAAGGGTGCGTATTCGGGACAGGATAAGCAGATTCTGCTCTGCGTTGTCAAGCGGCAGCAGATAGTTGAAATCAAAAAAATCGTCAAAAATATCGACAAGAGTGCTTTTGTCATAGTTACAGATACCCGCGATGTTTTCGGCGAAGGGTTCGGGGACATTTCTATTGAGAGGTAAGTGCGAATAGGGGTAAGTTAACCTATTCTTAAGGCAAAGAGGGGGACGCAAGAAATATGAAAAAACGCATATTAGCTATTCTGCTTTCGGTATCTTTGCTTGTTGCGCTTTCCGGATGTGCGTCTCTGTTTAAAAAAGAGTACCTTTCTGTCTCTGAATACAAAAACTATTCCCATAACGCCTCAAACAGCGATACCAGCCAGATCTCCGATTATGCTGGACTGAAAAGCGCCGTAATTTCCATGGTCAACAACCACCAATCCGAGGGACGACTTAGATTTACGGATTATGAAGGTAATATTCAGGGCGACATTTCACAAGCCTTGTGGGAAGTTAAGGCTGAAAGCGCTTTAGCCAGCTTTGCCGTGGACTATATGTCGTATGACCTAAGCCGTATTGTGACCTATTATGAGGCTGTGGTTTACATAACGTACAAACGCACTCAAAGTGAAATCGATGAGATTAGCTTTATCACGGGCAAATCTGAGCTTGCCAGCACTATCGAACCTTTGTTGGAGAAAATGACTTCATATGTTGCACTGCGTATAACCAGCTCAACGATAACGCAGGACGAGGTCGCTTCCACCGTAAATACGGCGTATACGCAAAATCCCGCAAGCTGTGTTGTGCCGCCCAGCGTAACGGTTCAGATTCACCCCGAGAGCGGGCTCCAGCGCATAATCGAAATAAACCTTGAATACGGCTGGAAAATTTCCGAACTGCAAAAAATGAAGTCTCGGATGAGCGATAAAATTCAGCAAATTATAAACAACGCATCAGATCTCAAACCAACCTTGTTTGCTTTGAATTTATACGAAAAGCTGGCGAAAATTTGTTCATACGATCCATCGGGCAGCATAAGAAGCAGCAAGGCAGAGCTGAACAGCGGACTTGGCTCCACGGCATACGGAGCGCTGATTGAAAACTGCGCAGACAGCAAGGGCATAGCCATTGCATATAGCGCGTTGTGCAAGGCAGCCGGAATTGAATGTATTGTAGTTGATGGAACAGTGGCCGAAGAAAGCCATTCGTGGAATATCATAAAGCTCGAAGGAACCTATTATCACGTAGACATTTCCGCTTACTATTCGTTGGGCACCGAACACGCCTTTAAGCAAACCGATGAGCAAATGAAGGAAAGTTATGTTTGGGACACGGCAAAGTACCCAGTGTGCAGCGACGAAAAAGCCACCCCCGCCATCATCACAAATGTGTTTTGACACTGATTGAATATAGTTAATAATACGGAGCAGGGTACCGAAATGGCTTTTTCGGTACCCTGCTCCGCGTTAATTTGTGCTTTACTATGGAAAATTCAGTTGTTGGGTGCTTTTATAAAAAGGGCACGCATTGAGTTTAGCACTGCGATAATCATTACGCCTACGTCTGCAAACACGGCAAACCAAATATTCGCCATTCCGAGAGCGCCCAAAATCAGGACTATCGCCTTTACTGCCAGAGATACCGCAATGTTTTCGCGTGCGATAAGCATGGCTTTTTCGTGCAATCGTAATCGCACGAGCAATTTTTGAGGGCTTGTCGTCCATCAAACTATATCGGCGGATTCGATTGCGGCGTCGCTGCCAAGTGCGCCCATTGCAATTCCAACGTCCACTCTTGAAAGGACGGGAGCGTCGTTGATTCCGTCCCCGACGAAGCCAAGGGTTGATTTTTCTCTTTTTTCGGAAAGGAGTTTTTCGATTGCTGAAACCTTTTCATCGGGGAGCAGCTCAGTGTACACTTCGTTAATCGAAAGTTCGCGGGCAACCGCCTCGCCAACCTTTTTCATGACACCCGTGAGCATGACTATTTTCGATACGCCGCAGTTGGAGAGCATGGAAATCGCTTTTTTTGCGTCCGGTTTTATCTCGTCGGAGATGACAATATGCCCCATGTACTGATTTTCGACTGCAACATGAACCATGGTCCCACAACTTCGCATTCGTGGGAATTAGCTGCGGCGATGTTCATTAGAGCACTGTTTCCGACGAAAACGGTTTTTCCGTCGATGACAGCTTTAACGCCTAGTCCCAGAAGCTCCGAAACCTCATCGAAGCGTGATTTGTCGATGTGCTAGCCGTGCGCGTTGACAATAGATTCGGCTATCGGGTGGTGGGAAAAGCTCTCCGCCGCTGCGGCAACATCAAGAAGCTCATTCTCTGATATAGCTTCGGGGTGAATTGCTGCCACCGCAAAGTTGCCCTTTGTAAGAGTACCGGTTTTGTCAAAGACCACGGTTTTAACCTTTGACAAGGCCTCCATATAGTTTGAGCCTTTTATCAGGATACCCTCTCGAGAGGCTCCGCCGATGCCTCCGAAAAACGTCAGTGGAACGGAAATGACAAGCGCACAGGGGCAGAAAACCACCAGGAAGATGAGCGCACGCGTTATCCAGTCGCTCCAAGGCTCTCCGAAGAGCAGAGGCGGAACGGTAGCAAGAAGCAAGGCGCCGATCGCAGGGTGTGTAAATTTTTGCAAAGCGTGTAATGAAGTTTTCGGATTTTGTCTTTTTGTCGGAGGCGCTTTGCACCAGCTCGAGTATTTTTGAAACTGTGCTTTCGGCAAATGCACTTTTTACCTCTACCTTTATAACCGAGCTTAGGTTAATGGTTCCGCTCATTACACTGTCGCCAATGGTTTTGTCTGAGGGAAGGGCTTCACCTGTTAGAGAAGAGGTGTTTACGGAGGTTTCGCCTTCTATAATGGTTCCGTCCAGCGGAATTCTTTCAAAGGGCTTTATTATGATGATTTCGCCGACTTCAACCTCGTCGGGAGAAACCTTGCGCTCTACACCGTTTCTGAGCACAACGGCATAATCGGGACGAATGTCCATGAGCGCCGCAATCGATTTGCGGCTTTTTCCCACGGCGATGTCCGAAAACAGCTCGCCAACCCCGTAAAATAGCATAACGGCAACAGCTTCTCGGTATTCACCTATGCAAATTGCACTGATTGAAGCCAGTGCCATTAGAAAGTTCTCGTCAAAGACTTCTCCGTGCAATATATTCCGCATTGCCGACCAAAGCACATCGTAGCCGACTATGAGATAGGCGACCATCAATAGAATTATGTATAGTGTGCTCTCAGATGGGATTATCAGGGCAATAGCAAAAAGGTGCGGCCGAAACCAGTACCTTTATCAGGTCAAGCTTTTGTTCCTTATCCATTGTTTTCATCATTTCCTTCCGTAATGTGCTCGTAGCCCTGGTCGATAATCGAGCGGACGTGGTCATCGGCAAGGAAATAGTAAATCGTCTTTCCCTCGCGGCGGTTGCCCACAAGCTTGCTGTCCTTCAAAACCTTGAGCTGGTGCGAGGTTGCGGACTGGGTCATGCAAAGAAGCTCGGCAATTGCACAGACGCAAAGCTCGGACTCAAAAAGCGAATAGAGTATTCTGATTCTGGTAGTATCACCGAAAATCTTGAATAAATCGGCGAGGCCGGACAGCTTCTCGTCGTCGGGGAGCTTCCCCCTGATTTCGGAAACCATAGCATTGTGGGAGTGCGCATCTTTTATCTCGCAAATCGCGGAATCGTGGATGTGATTATGTTCTGTCATAATATGAACGACCTTTCATATGAATGATTGCTCATATGACAATGCTATCAAAGCTTGTTGTCAATAGGAGACAGTAGAAAATTGACACATAAGCGGGAACAATATCGAAAGCTGTGCGTCTTAACAAAAACTTGAATTGGAATTTGTATCTAATACACAAAAGAATGGAAAAGCATTAGAGGAATTAAGTGGCTTTTAGCCCTTGTCTCTGAGGAACGCACAATGTATAATCAAATAACCTAAACAGCAGAGACAAAAAGGCATAAGCGTGAGCGAAGGAGGGATCACAGATGAACGTTAACGATAGTTTGGATACGAAAAAAAGCATAGCAAAAACGCTGATTCTGTTTGTAATCCCGATTTGGCTCGGAATGTTTTTTCAACAACTTTATAATACGGCGGACGCAATGTTTGTTGGCAAGTTTGTTGGGGATGCCGCACTTGCGGCTGTTGGCGGACCGACAGCGCAGATTGTGAACCTGCTTATAGGAGTTTTTGTCGAGCTTGCCGCAGGCTGTTCCGTTATCATTGCCCAGTACTTTGGAGCGAACAACAGCAAAAATGTGGGAAAAGCGATACATACGGCAATGGCTATCGCACTTATCTGCGGTGTCGCAATTACAGTTCTGGGGCTTGTTTTTACACCGGCATTGCTCAAAAGCATGGACGTTCATGGAGATGTTTATGAAATGAGCAAAACATTCCTGAACATATATTTTTCAGGAACGATTTTCATTACAGTGTACAATTTGGGTGCGGCGGTGCTCAGGGCGCTCGGGGACTCCAAACGTCCGTTTTACTTTCTTGTTATCGGCTGTCTGACCAATATTGCTCTCGATTATGTGCTGATTTGTTGGCTCCGAATGGGTGTTGCCGGAGCGGCAATCGCAACTGTTTTTTCTCAGGCTCTCACCTCCGTGCTAATAGTCCGCGCACTTTGCAGACTTCCAGAGGAACAAAGGCTGCATTTTAAAAAAATCAGGCTTCACTTGTACACCCTAAAGCGTATGCTTCGAATCGGTGTGCCGGAAGCGATGCAGGCGGTGCTGTATTCCGTTTCAAACATTATGATTCAGGCCAATATCGACGGCTTTGGAACCACCACGGTGGCGGCGATGTCCGCATACAGCAAGGTGGACGTGTTTTTCTGGATGACATTGGAATCGTTCGGAATAGCAATTACTTCGATTTCGGGACAATATTACGGTGCAGGCAAATTATCGAACATTAAGAAAAGCGTAAGGATTTGCCTTATGATGTTAGTTGCGGTGTCAGTCGTTTTGGGATCGCTCCTACTAGTGTTCGGCAGAACGCTGTTCGGGCTATTTACTGACAATCCGAACGTGATTTCCATTGGGCTTGATATTCAGCGACTTCTTGTTCCTTGCTATATAGTTTTCATATTCGTAATAGTGCTGGCCGGTGCTCTTCGCGGAATGGGGTATTCCTTTGTACCGATGCTGATTACCTTTGTGGGCATTTGCCTGCTCCGCGTTGTATGGATTTATTTGGTCGTTCCTATGAACCCCGTTCTTATGACAACGCTTATAAGCTATCCCGTTACATGGGCGCTGACTTCGGCAGCTTTTATTGTGTATTATCGAAAGAAAATGAAATCCGAAGAAAGGCTCCAATGTTCAGCTGCGTAAATCCGCTTTTTTGAAATATGTGCTACTAGCCGAAAACCGAGAAAGATTTTAAATGATAAGTTGTTTGCAAAGTAGGCAATATGGGTAAAAAATAATACGAGACCGGTGATTTTTAGAACAGGATAGTTCGAAAAATCCCCGGTCTTTCTATGTACGTAGGACTAATTATTTTACAAATATTATAATAATGGACAAACAAAGACTCCGCATTATGAGGTTAATGCCAAATTATCTCAAGTGCTCTTGAATTACTTCAAAAATGAAGAATAAATAGAAAAGCACGTTTTGGCATAATTTCTGTTTTATGGCATTCTTTTTGGAATTTTTTCGAAAACAAAACCACAGCAATGCGGATAAATTAAATACTTGAAGAATTTTGTCATGAGGTTATGGCATTTTTAAAGAAAAATAGAGGTGTTTGTAATGGAAAAAAGTGTGGAAAAAAAGATGGAAGAGAAGATGGAGGAGATTAAAGAAGAAAGAATAGAGAAAAAGCGGAAAGCTACACTGAGGACGCAAATCATATCAGCGGTAACTGCGCTGGTTGTAGTAATTGCGCTAATATCCGGAGTTTTTGCAGCATATTCAACTTATAACAGTGTTAAAAGCTGTCTTTCGCAATCAATGACGGCAACGGCACAGGTGGCCTCACAGACAGCGGCAAAAGAGATACAAAGGATAGCTGGCATCGTCGAGGCAATCGCATCCGACGACGTTATTTGCAATTCGGAAGCAACTCCTGAGCAGATCTCGGCATTTCTGGGCTCGAAAGCCAAAGACTACGGAGTTGTAGGATCGGCTTACTATACTTCCAATGGTAATATGCAGGGTAGCAGTAAAGACTACTCGTCTTCTGAGTTCTTTCAAAGAGCAGCAAAAGGTGAAACATACATTTCCTCTCCGTATACCGACGAAGCAACAAAAAAGCTTGTTGTTATGATATCAACCCCATTATGGAAAGATGGAGTTAAAGGCTCATCAGTAGAAGGCGTTGTTTCCTTTTTAATCCAACAGCAAACCTTGAATGGTCTAGTTGAAGGCATAAAAGTCAGTGAAAACGCAATTGCCTATATGCTCGATAAAAACGGCAATACCATAGCGGATTACAATGTTCAGCTTGTCGCCGATAAGGAAAACATTCTGGAACTGGCAAAAACCGACTCGAAGCTGCAGTCACTGGCAGCAATCTATAGCAAAGCAATAGCTGGTGAAAGCGACTTCGGCAATTATACATATGATGGTGTTAAGAAATTCGTATCATACGCTCCCATTGCGGGCACAGATGGGTGGAGTATGTGCATCGGTGCGCCGGAAAAGGACTTTACAAAGAGCGTCACAACTGCAATTTATATCGCAATATTAATTGCGGTAGGCTCGATAATAGTTGGAATAATTATTGCAACTTTCATGACAAAAAGGCTCGAAACGGCACTAGGCGGTGTCATCACAAGATTATCGGAATTTGCAAAGGGCGATGTCGTGTCGCCGATGGAAGATTTTACGGCTACTTCATATGAGAGTGACGTTCTAAAGCAGAGCACGCTGCTCATGGTTGAAAACACAAGCGCCGTTGTAAAGGATATTGACTATTTGCTGACCGAAATGTCATCCGGCAACTTTGACCTAATTTCCAAAGCACCGGATAAGTATATCGGCGACTACGCGAACATTCTCGTATGTTTCAAGAGCCTGAAGAAATCTCTAAATGAAGCTTTTCATGGCATTGCACAGGTTTCCGAGCAGGTTTCCGCAGGTTCTTCACAGGTCAGCTTCGGCGCACAGACTCTGGCACAGGGTGCTACCGAGCAGGCCAGCAGCGTGCAAGAGCTTTCGGCTTCGATTGCAGAGGTTGCGCAGCACGTTAAGCAAAATGCGGAAGACGCAGAGCAGGCACAAGTGCTGTCCACAGATGCAGCAAAAATTATGAATAGCAGTGTAAGTGATATGGAGCTTGCCCGTCAGGCGATGGAAGAGATTTCCGGCACTTCCAAGAACATCAGCAAGGTCATTAAGACTATCGATGATATCGCGTTCCAGACCAACATTCTTGCACTTAACGCCGCAGTTGAGGCGGCAAGAGCGGGAGCCGCCGGCAAGGGCTTCGCCGTCGTTGCCGACGAGGTTCGCAACCTTTCACAAAAATCCGCAGAGGCTGCAAAAAACACAACTGTTCTTATAGAAAGCTCAATTGAAGCCGTTGAAAAAGGAACTATGCTTGTGAACAAGACAAGCGTAGGCTTTGCTGAGGTGGCACAAAAATCCGCAGAGGTCGGCAAACTTGTAGAGGAAATTTCCGTTCAGGCTCAAGAGCAGTCCTCGGCAATTTCTCAGATTTCGATAGGCATAGAACAGGTTTCCTCTGTCGTTCAGATGAACTCCGCAACCTCTGAAGAAAGCGCTGCTGCAAGCGAAGAGCTTTCCAGTCAGGCAGAGGTTCTTAAAAGCATGGTTGCTCAGTTTAAGCTGGATCAGGAATAATAAGCAAACGGTAATATAAGGTTTGCATTAATGAATAAAAAAAAGAACGAAGTCGGTTATGAACTGACCCCTAAAAGTTAGACAAATATTTAGAATAAAAATTGATTAAGCAA
>CAZLLK010000015.1:0-47399 GCA_964560435.1 uncultured Oscillospiraceae bacterium | reverse complement strand
AGGGTAGCTTAATACAATTTATACCCTGGTGTTACAATTTCGCTTGACCAGGACACATTCGTCTGCTTCAACTGTTTTAGTACCGGGAAATCACCATCGATTTCTTCGATATGGCAATCCCGCGCAACTGGGTCTCCTATTTCCAATGGCACCAGAAGCTCCATCACATGGTCGTATTCTTTTCTGGGAACAGGAAATGGGACAGTAACCACACCGTATTCCGGATGTTGGCCCTTGGTTAAAACTGCTTGAATCATTTTGCTTCCTCCTTCTGTTTATTCAATCTTTCAACCTCGGACCGGATACAGCTTCCATCACTGCGCCAGCAAATAAATCCGTGTGCGGGGTATGGGCACCCCCTGCATTTTTCAAAAAGAGTGCAGGCAGGCTCATCCCGCGGGTCGGGCGAACACTCCGGCACGCAGAGTTGAACTTTGTATCGTTGGCGATCATGAGACATCTTTTTTTCTTTCCGCAAACGCAAAAAAGCCGGGGCTTCAAATTGAAGCTCCGGTTTATACACGCTTGCTGTTTTTATTTACATGGTTTGTTCATGCGGCGAGACGATTTGTAAGTTGGCAAGGCGCTCATCTAAATCTGGAACGAGCGACCGAATCTGCATTCGGATATTTCCAACAGATTTTTCCTGTTCGTAAGTAAGATTGGAGTTACTATCAAGCTCGTTGGATGCACAGCGATAAAGCTCCGTGAGCTGCTCGTCTGAGAAAAGGCGTTGCCGGTCAATAAGTCCGCTGCGCACCGCGAAATCATTCTTTGCGGCTTCATAATAGTTGGACATATAATGTCCCTGGGACACGCCCGTCCTGCCATAGTCCCAATCCCAAGTGACAAACTGGACGCCAAAGCGGGTGGGGTGTCCGGCGAGTACAACACCGTTGAAATCTGCCAGCTGCATGTAGTCTTCATCCAGTCCCTGTGCTTTTATAAGCGGTGCCGCTTCCATGAGCCGCATATACTCTGACACTGTTTCCGCTGTAGCCGTGGCTTTTTGTAAGGCGCGCTCGAAAGTTTCGTCAATCAATTTTTCGGGTCGATAGCGGACGACACCCACGCCGCTGATCTGACAGATGGGATGACCATATAGCAAGACAGACAGGAGACCGTTCTCCCGCGGCATTGTCTCCAGCTCCTCACGCTTCAGGGCAATGGCCAGTTCAGTAAAGTATCTGTTTCTCTGATCTTCATCAATGGGTATCATTGGAGTCCTCCTCATATTTATTATAGAAACGAAAAAAGGCGCCAGTTTACATCGGCCTGAACACGGCCCGAAACTGACGCCTTTAAAGCTTATATTTGGTTTTTATGCTTTAAAAATAAAAATAGCGACCTTTTGAAACCTGTGTATTTTCTAAATTAACGGCACCTGTTTTTGAGCTAAAACGGTGCCGCGTGCGGGTTCAAATCCAAGAATAGCCCAAAATGTCAAAATGACATCTATGAAATTGCAGTAAAATATTACGAGATAAGTTATAATTTTATTAGCAACAAAGCGGCTGTTTTACCTCAAAACGGGCTAAAAAATAGATGTCATCGGCTATAAAAGTCGATGACATCTATTTTGACCATGAGTCTTGTCACACACGGCCGAAATAGATATCATTGAATTGATACAGTGGATTCAAACTATCACTTCACAGATTAACCATGATGCTCAGTTCATATGATTTCCCCAAATTTAAAGTTTGCTCATAATCATTTATTTCTTTATCCATGAATGATTGGCATTAAACAATTCAAGTGTAATTTCACCCGTGAACCCATGAGCAACCATCCTGCGTTTTGAATAAACAGTCCCATTCAGCCGAACAAACTTCTACCTTCAAAGAATGCGGATGCAAAAGGTATCTCCGAGACGAACATCCACACTTGCCAAAGGGTGAAATTGATAAGGTGTTATCATTTAACATTTTTATTATGGTTTTGTCAGATAGTATCATACAAAGTAGTCCTTCCTATATATTGGATATCATAAACATTAGAGGAAGCTCAAATTTTATGTTATGAGAGGGTAAGCCACCCAAAAGCCCACCTGCTAATATTCTTAAAATGTTAACATCCAGAAAATGTTTTTAAGGCTCTATCATCAGAATCGGAAGTATAGAGAAAAAGGTAAGTTCGGGCCGGAACAGCAATTATAAAAAGAGAGGTAAACAAAATGCCAAAGGGTTAGCAGGACAATAATAAACCCAGAATTGATAGATCGATTGAAAACATCACAATAACACGGGAAAACCAAAATCCAAACAAAAGCGCCAATAAGCAGCCAGTAAAAAATAATAATATTTAAAATTTGATACCGGGGCGCGCAGCAAAACGCATTATAATGTTTCGCGGCGGGCTCCTTAGATTAGAAGCCTTAATACACCTCAATATTTGTCGCAATTTTAAGTCGAATGATAAGATATAATAAATCGAACCCCCCCCTGTTTTAGAATCGCACTTTTACATATAGCAAAACATCCGGAGGTCGCTAATAAACATACCATAATGGACAACTGTAATTAAGGTTTTCTTGGATTGTGAGATGTTATAAAAGAATTTAGAGATTGATTTTCAACGAACAGGTTGTGTCTTTCCCCGAACTCATCATGGTTTGCTTCTGCAGTGATTACTGCAACTTCTGCTAAACCCACTGAAGTATATTTAAAAAGATACTCTATTTCATTATGGCATCGCAAATATAGATTAAGTCCATTCTAATAATTTTCCAATGCATATAGACGCATTCTTGGTCTATTGCGTCCGAAAACATATGGTTCCAGACAGGCGTTTGTGCGTACGCCTGTCTAGGATTTTGTCTTATATTCTAAGAACTTTCCAGTCAATCCTTGCGTAAAGATGGTAGTTTGAATCGCATCAGCTGTGGTATATGGTATGAATATACTTGAGTAGCCTTAATTTTCTGTTTACTACGAATAGTATTTTCCGGTCATTTCCGTTATATCAATTTGTATTACTGCCGTACCTTTAACCATGTTAATCGGGAGTTCCTTATTTGCTAAATGAGGTGTGTATTTTTCCACGATTTTTTTCATTATATTTCCTTTTTCATCAATATTATCAACAAGTTTGGCAGTACCGGAAATAATGACACTTTCATATTTTGTATTAGTATCACATGGATTTCCATCGGGATCCAGCAGTAATTTATCCATTTCATAAACAGAAAATCCTATTCGTGAGTCATAGGCAATATTGTCAAGTTTTTTTCCCTTTGGCAACCCATGTGCAAAAATTGCATTATTGTAATGAACAAAGTGCATTGGAGTAATATATGGTGTGCCATCAGAGTTAAGGGTAGCAAAGCTTCCAGTTTGTACTCGCTCAAGCAGTTGATTCATTTGTTGTTCCGTAAGACGGTGCGTTTTCATTCGATGTTGCATGATATTACAGCCTCCTATTTTTACCTTTAGTTTTCATTCCACTATACTATAAAACCGTCTCCTTGATAAGAGCCGGTTTCGATAATTTTATAGGATACAGTTTATCTAACTAAACCATGCTTGAGATAAAGCCTTTACAGCCTCAGGTATGTCCTCCTCTGCCATCATGCCATATCCCAAAACGAGAAAGTTCTTCTTATAATTCTGCTTATTTAGCCAAAAGGGGGTTACAGGACATACTTTGACTTTATGTTCAAGTGCTTTTTGGATAAGCTCATCTTCCTTCTGTCCATTCAAAAATTCCAGAAGAATATGCAATCCAGCTTGGTGTCCGTGAATTCGCACCTTATCCCCAATATTGTCTTTGATTGCATGGATCAAAATATCATGTTTCTTCTTTTGAGATAGACAAATTTTCCGTATATGCTTTTCCCAATGTCCATCTGCCATGAAGCGGGCCATAATTTTCTGTTCTATCAACGGAACACTACATTGGTGTCCAATAAATCTTTCTTGATATTTGGGCAGTAACCATTTCGGTAATATAATATATGCCATACGAAGTCCGGGAGAAAGAGCTTTGGAGAATGTACCGATATATACCACACGTTCATACTTATCGATAGATTGAAGTGCGGGAATTGGTCGCCCTTGATAGCGAAATTCACTATCATAGTCATCTTCAATTATAATATTGTCATGTTCTTGCGCCCAGCTCAATAGTTTGATTCGCTTATGAATCGGCATAACAACGCCCATTGGGAACTGATGGGATGGTGTAATATGAACCATCCTTGCGGATGATGAGGAAAGTTCTTTTATTCCAATCCCATCCTCATAAACAGGTATCGGTAAAATCTCAAATCTATTACTGCGAAAAATAACGCTGGCGCCGTTATAACATGGTTCCTCCATTGCGACTTGTTTTTTCGTATAAGGAAATATCTTTATCATGATTTCAAGAGCGGATTGTGTACCACTACATATCACAATCTGCTCTGGTTGACAATTCACACCGCGACTGTGATACAAATATTTTTTCAGTTGAATCCGCAGTTCAATGTCACCTTCCACGTCGCCGTAACTGTAAACTTCTTGCCTTTCGTTGCTATCCAACACATCGGTCAAATACTTTCTCCAGAGCTTATTAGGAAAGCTTGCAGCATCGAGATTTCCATATTGAAAATCATACCGAACAGGTTCAATTCTACGATCAGAAGTAACAGCCGTTCCTTTATTCGTGGTGGGTTTTTCCTCTGTTTGCTGGTTAAGGTTAAATTGCAGGTTGTTAACCACATAGCCAGAGCTTGCCACGTTTGTAAGATATCCTTCCAATACCAATTGGGCATAAGCATTTTCGACTGTATTTCGTCCAATTTGCAATTCTTTTGCCAATGCCCTCGTAGATGATATTCGCATACCGATAGGTAAATTCCCTATAAGAATATCATTTTTTATTTGTTCATAAATCTGCTGATAAATTGGGTGTTGGCTTTTATGATCGACATGTAGCATTTTAACTTCCCCCGTTCACTGATAACCCAGATTATATTATAAAGGCAAAACCGTATCCTATAAAAATTCAATAACCAGATATATGCAGTGTACCACTTTTGCGTATATACTGTCTATAAAGTTAGTGCCGTATTGTATTGGGAAAGGTAGAATATTGTGAAAATACTATTTTTTATTATAGGTTTCCTATTGCTTTGCTTAGGCATTTGGGGCGTAATCTTACCTGTTTTACCAACAACACCATTTTTACTTATATCATCGTATTGTTTTGCTCGTAGCTCTCCCAAATTTCATATTTGGATTACGGAAACATCATTATACAAAAACCATGTTGCATCCTACATCAAGACTAAAGACATGACTCACGCCTTCTGTTTAAGACGTTTCCAAATTCCCTCACCGAGTTCGGCTAGCTTGCAGCCCATAAAGCCAACAATAATTCCGAGCATGATACCGGCCAAGACATCGGTCGGATAATGCACATACAGATATAGCCGTGAAAACGAAATCAGAACCGCCAAAGCAAGCGCGGGCTTCCATAAACGCTGACGACTGAAATACAGTGCTGACACCGTCGCGAAGGATGCTGCCGTGTGACCTGATGGGAAGGAAAAATCTGTAGGACGGTTAATAAGCAACTGCACTGCCATATTCACGTCGCAGGGACGAATTCTGGCGACGAGCGGTTTTAAAATGATATTGCAGAGTAACAATTCCAATGCCAGAGAGCATAGAATGGCAAATCCGACTTTTCGGTATTTGCGGTTGATGAACAAAGCGATCGCGAGAACAATCCAGATCGCGCCTTCGCTGCCAAGCCTTGTGATAACGGGCATCAGAACATCCAAAAAACCGTTTCGGCAGTTTTCGTATATGAAGTTTAAAATTGTGGTATCAAATGAGAGCAAGTGTGTTCACTTCCTTTTTAAAATTTTAAGGGACTACATAATTTTGTAGTCCCTCATTTATCTGCTTATTCCGGCTTGTCGGGCTCGTCATGCTTCAAGCTTTTTCCGCAGAGGGAACAGAAGTTGTCAGATGGACCCGCAAACGTACCGCATGCATCACAAGCCTTCATTCTTTCCCCGCAGGCAGTGCAGTAAAAGGATGCGTTCTGGCGATGTCCGCAGTGTTCACAAACGACCTTTTGGCTTCGCACTAGCACAAATGCAAGTACAGCGGCAAGATTAAAGAATAACCCCAGAACAGACCACGCAAATCCATTCATGGATGACTTCTCTGCCGCCTGATATAGCCATGCCGTTATCAGCAGCCAGTATGTAATTCCGATTAGCGCACACAGAAGTCCATACAATCCAAGCGCGACCTTCGCTCCTGTTGTCGGCAGTGTAATCTTAGAAAAATCGAGTTCGTGATGCTCGCGCTCGTTTCCGTGTTCTTCTCGTACGCCCTGCTTTTCTTCGGAGTTTTTTGAGTTTGCTTCGCTGTCTTGAGAGGTTTCTCCATTATTCCCGACTTCTGCCTGTGTAAGCTGCACACTGC
The DNA here is from genome assembly GCA_964560435.1 of uncultured Oscillospiraceae bacterium. Taxonomy (GTDB): domain Bacteria; phylum Bacillota; class Clostridia; order Oscillospirales; family Oscillospiraceae; genus UBA2658. The sequence goes on along the minus strand of CAZLLK010000015.1, from coordinate 40,977 downwards.
TAACGAAATTTCGTTCATTTGCCTGATGCAGGGCAGCGGCCTCGCCCATCTGAGTTCTAAAGGCAAATCCAACAGCAACGCCGCCAAGAAGAACAATTACCAATGCCGCCACGATAAAACGTTTGGCTGTTTTTCCAAACTCAATGTTCATTATGTACTTTTCTAATTTGTTCATAACATTAGTTTTCCTTCCAACAATACCCTAAGTTATATAAATAGAAATCCGCTTGATTTCCGGTTTGAAACCAGTATAAACAAGCGGATTAAACTACACATATATTGAACTTAAACTATTTATAAACTGCAAGGTATATCGGTGGATTTCTGTTCCTATTTGCAGCTTAGATAATGCGTTATCAGGCCTTGAAGCGATATCCGGCTCCCCAAACCGTTTGGATATATCTCGGATTACTCGGGTCTTCTTCGATTTTTTCTCTAAGGCGATTGATGTGAACGGCAACTGTTGCGTTATCTCCCATGGCGTCCATGCCCCAAATTCGCTCGTAAAGAGTTTCGCGGCTAAAAACCACATCGGCGTTTATCATCATAAACAAAAGCAGCTCATATTCCTTGTTTTTTAGGTCTTTTTCAACATCCGAAACAAACACCCTATGAGTATCGGTATTCACGCATACAGCACCCAAACTGATTTTTGCAGACGTTGTCTCGCCACAGCTTTTCAACCGATCGTACCTATTAATATGCGCTTTAACCCTTGCAACAAGCACGCTGGGAGAAAACGGCTTTTCAATATAGTCATCAGCTCCGAGTCCAAGTCCTCGGATTTTGTCGATGTCTTCACGCCTTGCTGTAACCATTAGTATTGGGACATCAAGCTGCTCACGAAGCTTGCGGCAAACTGTAAAGCCGTCGATACCGGGCAGCATGAGATCCAGCAAAATCAAATCAAAGCCCCCATGCAAAGCCTTTTCAAGCCCCGCTTGTCCGTCCTGCGCAATTTCAACTTCAAAATGGTCAATCTCGAGGTAGTCCCTCTCAATTGCCGCTATTGATGCATCGTCCTCAATAATCAATATTCTTTCCATTTTATTCTCCTTGCTCGGGTAGCCATATTGCAATCTCAAGACCGCCATTTTCGCAAATATTGGCTGCTATTCTCCCATTCATTTTTTGAACAGCGCTGGCAGCAATAGCTAAGCCAAGTCCGCTGCCTTTATTGGGGCTTTGGCGTGAAGGATCGCTACGGTAAAACACCTCGAAAAGGTGCGGCAAAGCGTCTGCTGGAACTCCCGGTCCGTCGTCGCAAAGCGATAAGTGGTAGCCGCCGTTTTCTTCTTCTAAAGAAATATCCAGCTTTCCAACTTCTTTGTTTTTGTACCGCAGGCTGTTTTCAATGATGTTAAAAACAACTCTATTCAGCAGCTCCGGATCTGCCAAAATAGTTGCTGGAACAAGCTCATCCGTAGAAATATCCAAGCCTTTTTCCTTATACTCCGCTCCGACTGCACATATTATCTGCCGTAGCTCGTCGTCCAAATGTAGAAGCCTTGGTTTATCAGGACATTCACCGAGCTCCATCTTGGAGAACAAGAAAATTTTCTCCACCATATGGTCTATATCCTCGGACTTGTTTTTTATTGTTTCAAGGTATCCGCGCTGTGCTTCAGGCGTTTTGGCAACCCCATCGAGCAAACCCTCAACGTATGCTCGAATTGACGTTAACGGAGAACGCAAGTCATGGGAAATGCCTGCAAGCAGTTCTCTGCGGCTCTGTTCATGGTGCTGTGACAATTCTACTGAGGCTTTCAGCCGTTCCGCCATCTCGTTGAAATCAGCGCAGACAGGCGCGAACTCGTCCTTCGGCTCGTATATAATACGGTGTTCCAGATTCCCGTCGCTGATTTGACGTACACCATCAGAGAGTATGTCGAGTGGATGCTCGATTTTTTGAAAAACAAATTTCGTTAAGAAACGATTTGTAAACAAGATGGATAAAAACACCCCAAACAGCAGAATAATCGCCGCCAGTGCAATCGTAACCTTTAGTGTTCCGTAGGACAATTCCGTAGGGGTAGAAAAGAGCATAATGCTGTAATCTGTGTTATCTAATACGGCTCTCCTCACATACAGCTCACGAGAGCCGCAGGACACAAAGCCTTCACCGCCCATTGCATAAACAGCGTTTAGCAAAACAGTGTCTTGATCATTAACACTGCCGTAATGGTAAATGTTACTCTCTCCTGCGTCCACCGACAACGACATTGCACTTTTATCCAGTAAGCCTCCCATCTCTTTAAGCTCGTCAATCTGCGTTTCCCTCGATGCATTGTCCAAGATATTCACAGCCATATCAGATATTCCCTTACTTGCGCTGTAAAAGCTCTCACTGTCTTCAAACCCTAAACCGTGCCCATTGGCAACGATAGCCCAAATCGTTCCGACACACGCCAACGCAATCAAAGCAGTGATGGCCACAGGAACAACGATCATCAAAATATTCGAAACAAAAAGCCGCTTTCTTATTGTCATTATGCCACACCACCTTACAGAATAATTAATTAGATTGTAGCACAAAAATCGTAGATTTTAATAAACTAAAAATAAACAAAAAAGCAATATTGGGCGTAATTTCGCCAAATATTGCTTTTTTCAAGATTTATACCATGTTTTCGGGCAAATTTCTTCACATTTTCTTTATTGCAAAGTACAAGTAAAACTAAATCAGGTATTGTCTTTACTGCTGTTTCTTTTTGTGCTTCACAATGAACAGTGCGCCCAACGCTAGCACAATAGGAGTCCCGATAGCAACCGCAGTCACAAATGTTTTATTAATTTTCGAGAGAGCTATCATTTCCGCAGTTAACGGCGCACTGGTTATGACATAATCTTTCGTGTCATTCATGACAGAAGCGGTGAACTTAAATGTTCCGACGTATAGAACCTTGATTGGAATAGTCACAGTGGTTTCTCCATGCGCGGGCAGTGAGGCAATTTCTCTCAATTGGTAGGCCTGCAAGCCGACTTCATCCACAGGAACAGAATATTTATGAGTCATATCCACCACTGTCAGGTAGCATTCAAGATTTGTGATTTCAGTATCTGTCAGGTTTTTTACTACTATTTGAACATCCCCGTTATAAACAGGCTTCGACTCAATGGAGCTTGGGGACACGATATCCACGCTTATTTCCGGCGTTGACGCCGCTGCAAACACACCTGTGGAGCAGACCACAAGCGTCAGCAATACGCCGCAGAGAGCAATCAATTTTTTCATGTTATTTTTCTCCTTTCAGTGCGACTTTGCTGCTCGCTGCAAAAAGTAACGCGACAGCTATGACCACAAACACCAGCAGCGGAAGCATGTATTGTCCAAGCTCGAGAACTGAAGTCTTTTCAATAAGTATGGAGTTCATCAAATTAAAGCAGTTCGCCATTGGGTCGATCTGCATAAAGAATTTGCCTACAACCGAAAACTTAAAAAGGCCCTTAGCAAATGCAGGCAGCGTAAGAATAATCAAGAGCAAGGTGGATGTTAATATAGAAGCCTTTGATGTCTTCAGGACGATAGAAAGGGCGATTGAAATAGACGTAAATGCAATCAGTAGTATTCCGCCAGCAAGGAAAGTAAAGAGCACAGCGCTCAGGACAAGTCCGGAGCCGGCGCCTATGGCAATTAGATAAGGGATTGATACCGCATAGAGCACGAAGCCTATAATCAAAACACCGAAGTATTTGGCGAGAGTTAGGTTTAGCTTTGATATAGGGGTCAGCAGCAAGCTCTCCAATGTGTTTTCTTCACGCTCTGAGACAAACGAAGATGAGCCCAGAACCATGGAAATGACAAGCGTAATAAACATGCAGGCCTTGATTGCATACTGCAAAATGTCGCACTGAGCAAGCGAGTTGCCTTCTTTCATGTTAACAACCAACAAACAAAGCACAGAGAGAATACAGGCGGAAATGACCATCATCCATATGCCCTTATTCTCGTAAAGGCTCTCTTTAAACTCTTTTTTTATAATAAATTGATTCATTCTTCCCTCTCCTTTACTTGCTCTTGACTTCAGTGGCCTTAAAGAAAATATCTTCCATGCTCAGGGTCTTGCGGTACAGTTCTTTCATGTCGACGTTGCTCGAGAAAATGGTGCTGAGCATTTGATGCTTGACCCAGTTGATTTGGTCATCTAAAAGATTGTCTTCAAGCTTCACTTCAAGCTGATCTCCGCAGACCGTAACGCTGGCGACACTGGGGATATTCTTAAGCAGAAGCTGGACGAGTTCGTTGTCGCTGGTTTGCAGCATCATGGAGTAACCAGTCATATACTTGCTCTGCAACCCCTCTATGCTGCCCTGCTCAACAAGCGCTCCATCTTTTATGATACAGACTTTGTTGCATAGCACCTCTATGTCTTTTAAAAGGTGTGAGGTGATGAACACCGTAATATTGTCTTCACGGTTGATATCCAAAATCAGTTGCTGTATTTCCTTCTGTCCGCGTGGGTCAAGGCCAAGGGTCGGCTCATCCAAAAAAATGATTTTGGGCTTGTTTATGAGAGATTTTGCAATGCCTAGCCTTTGCTTCATTCCACGAGAAAACTGTCCGATAGGCACGTTTTTCTTATCGTCGAGTCCCACTTTTTTGAGAAGTTCATCAACATATAAGTCATTGCTTTTTCGTCCATTGAACAGCGAATTGAAATATTGCAGATATTCCTTTGCAGTCATCCAATAGTAATAGCCATGGGATTCTGGTACAACTCCGATGATTTTCTTTATCTCAAGCGACTGCGTTTGAATGTCCATGCCACCAACAAAAGCTTTGCCGCTTGTTGGTACTAGCAAACCGTCCAGCATACGAATGGTGGTCGTTTTTCCCGCACCGTTAGGCCCTAAAAATCCAAATATATCACCCTCGTCAACCTGTAAGCTTAAGCCTTTAACTGCCTTGTAGCCATTTTGATAGGTTTTTGTTAATTGTTCTGTGCGAATCATAGTTTCATTGCTCCTTCCGTTTTCATATGCTTACAGTAAGCGAAGAAGTTAAACTGTATTTCGCATAAAAATAAACAATTGATAAACTAATCCAACACTTGTAAGTAAATTTTGCAGATATGTATCTGATGTGTATAATTCATCTGGTACAAGACTTATTGCTTTGCAGGCAATATATGTTTGCAGCGTTTGGAATAAATCAAAATTAAATTAAACTTTATTTCTATTTAATCTTTAGTTTATCTTTGAAAGCTATAGTCACGTATATAACATTTGTGCGTCTCGCGCATGGGAGGGTTTTTATGAAAAATGAAATCAGCAAGAATAGCTTATCAGATTCCGCCGGAATTCCTTTTGTTCCGCATGGTCGCCAGATGCTGAACAAGGTTCCACAGATAACAGTATTTTTTTGGATAATCAAAGTATTATGCACCACAGTCGGCGAGACGGCATCTGATTTTCTGAATGTAAATCTCGGGTTCGGACTTGTAGGAACGTCCATTGTAACGGGAATTTTACTAACTGTTGTACTTTTCCTTCAATTCAAGTCAAATAGGTACATTCCGGGTATATATTGGTTGACGGTAGTCCTAATAAGCATCTTTGGAACGCTTGTAACTGACAATATGACGGACGCAATGGGTATCCCTCTTGAAGTTAGCACCATAGTTTTTACAATTGCCTTGGCGGCAACATTTGCAATTTGGTACTCCAAAGAAAAAACCCTCTCTATTCATTCTGTCTTCACCACACGAAGGGAAGCTTTTTACTGGCTTACCATTCTATTCACGTTTGCTTTGGGTACAGCGTCAGGGGACCTGATGGCAGAAAGCCTCGGACTTGGTTACCTTGTAACTGGCTTTATAGTCATCGGGGTAGTCATTGCTGTATTGATTGCATGGCGGCTCGGGCTTGACTCTGTGCTGGCATTTTGGATTGTCTACATTATGACGCGTCCGCTCGGTGCTTCGCTTGGAGACTATCTTTCACAGTCACCCAAATTCGGCGGGCTGGGACTGGGTGCTACCGTTACAAGCGGAATATTCCTTTTAGCCATTCTTCTGACAGTCATATACCTTGCAATTTCAAAGAAGGATTTGGTCGCCAAGGCACCCGTGGCAAAAGTGCCCGATGTAAAGAAGCATAATCTCATGCTTCAAGTTGTGGCTGTCGTATGCGTGCTGGCAATTGCGTCCGGAGCTGGCTATTATGCGCGTCACAACGCAATTGCCAACGAAGCAAACAGCTCGAGCACCCAAACTTTATCGACCGCTGATTTTTCGAGCTTTATAACGATTGAGGAAGACGCGCTGAAGTCCGTTAATAACGGGGATTTCGCTGCTGCCAAGGTGTGCGCAGACGATTTGGAGACCTCATGGGATAGTGCGGCATCTACCCTCAAGCCAATGGATAAGGAAAGTTGGACAACGATTGACGGAACCATTGACACTGTGCTGCGGAAACTGCGTGCAGTAAGTCCTGATGTCGAAGTATGCAAAAACGCATTGAACAATTCTTTGGTGGCTATGAATAACGCTTAATGATTAAGCTAAGTTTTCATAGAGAAAACAGAGTTTAATATCAGGAATCTGTCATTGCCCTAAACGGAATTATTAATTATATCAATAATCCAAAACAACATTTAAGTAACAACATCGGGAAATACACCTACATTTTTCCAGAACGCACAAGATGTGATTTATCCGTATAATATTGAACCTGTGTCTGAAGACTATATGCCTGTTCTTCAGCGGGATTGCTTACTCGGCAATAGGCGGCTACCCGAAGAGGCTGATCCATCGTCGGGATATTATTTAATTTTGCAGGAATGATTATAAAACTTCGATTATTCATAGTGATTTAAAACGCTTTCATTCAAAGTATTAATAACATATTTCTTTATTTGTATAGAATTCCCTGTTAAATCGACAAATTCATTACTTCTTAGAGACTTGGCACGTTCATCCTTTATCTGCTGCACTCTCTCAAAATCTTGAGAAGAGATGATTGCATCATGATGATTCCTGATTAGCACCTGCTGCAGTTCCCCATCGTTTTGAAACTGTACACCGCAAAAGCTCAGTGTCTTTTGTAACAAAACAGAGCCGGTGTATTTCTCATTGGAGAGAAGTTTGGAAATTGCTTCACGGTTCCATTTGAGTTTGCCGGAAGGAGATGGTATATTCTGCTTCTGCAATCCGGTAGTGATTTTGCCCAAGCTGTCCCCAAAAAGATAGCGCTCGAAAATCCAACGGACAACTTTTGCTTCCACCTTATTGACAATAAGTTCACCGCTGAACGTGGTATTGTAGCCATAGCAATTGCGATTCGCCATTTTGCAGTCGACGCTTTGGAAGGACTTGCGAACGCCTTCAGTAATCCGTTCAGATTTCTTAACGTAGTTTGTCATTATTAAACTGTCCTTTCTAAATTTGGATATCAAAAAGGCACGGCAGCTTTTTCAACCGTCATGCCTCAAGTCAATTTATTCTGTCTGCGTGTTAGTTCGAATACACACATTAATTGTTCATCAGATACCTTCCAAGTTACTCAAAAGCCCACAAATCCGCATGGATAAAGAAAAAGTTGACAAGTTTTCAGATGAAAACTTGTCAACCTATCTTGTCACACACGGCCGAAATAGATATCATTGCATTTGGGGCGGTTGCTTAGGGGGATTTGAACTTCTACCCTTGTTTGAATTGCTCTGCTATCATGTCTAATGGTACGGCTGTTGATACAATCTAACGATTGTTTTCTAAGCGGTGCCCCGCTGGAGCAAACGGGTGCATAAAGCGTGCAATGCACCCGCTAATATTTCTTACATTATTTCATGGGTATTTAAAAGTTAGTTAATCAGTTTAGTACGGTAATTCCGTATTTTAAAACACAGCAGAGAGAGGTAGTACCTCTCTCTGCTGTGTTTTAAAATAAAAGTCAATTCTATGTCTATGGATAATCCTGCGTAGCTCACAAGTTGTCATTCAAAGCTTTAGCTCATCTTCTAATAGCTTAATAAGCAATTTACATTATTTTTTTGTTCTTAATAAGTGCTTCCCTTGTCTCATTTTGGGTATCGTCATAATCAAGCCGAAAAGGAGCGAACACAGCCCAGCAAGCAGCATGAAGAACGTGCCGGGAATGCCCCCCGTCTTGGGTAATGAACCGCTGTTGTTGTTTCCGGAGTCATCACTTGGATTGTCATCGGTCCATCCGGCGACATCTGAATCATCATCTTCAGCGATGTTTTTCAAAGTGTATGACAGAGCTGACCCGGAGGCGTTTATCTGGAATTTCAGAGGGTCGGAAAGTAACTTGTAGCCTTTCGGCGCTTCGGTTTCCTTTACGGAGTAATTACCGGGCGCGAGTCCTACGAAAACAGCCATTCCATCGCTGCCCGAGACCTTCGTTGCGATCACATTCCCGTCTTTGTCATACAGCGCAAATTCTGCTCCGGCAAGAGGGTGGTAATCCTTGTCTACTTTTACAATTTGAAGACTACCAGTTACTGAAACAGCAGCCTTTTTGTTTATAAAAGTCAGTGACAGGGCAGATCCGTCGGTTACTTTAACGCTCGTGCTGCCTGCAGCAGCGATATATCCGAGCGGTGCTCTGGTCTCGGTGACGGTATAAGAGCCTTCAGGAACTTTGTTGAATTCTGCGGTTCCGTCAGCCTTGGTAACAACAGCCTGAACTGCCTTGCCGTTAGTGTCATACAGAGTAAATTCCGCTCCGGAAAGTGTGGCTCCGCGCTCATCAGTTTTAAGGATGCTGATGCTTCCCGTCTTAACCGTCTGTTTCTTGTTTACGACAGTGAAGGTCAGTGGCAACTCGTTGGATACAGTAAACGAGAGTATCTGAGTACTAATCTCATAGCCGGTGGGAGCAGACGTTTCCTTAATGGTATAGGCGTTGTTGGTCGGGATATTTGTGAACAGTGCGATTCCGTCAGTGCCGGAGACCGCGGTTGCAAGAACAAGACCATCGCTCTTATAGAGCGTGAAAGATGCGCCAGCGAGTTTCATCCCGTCCTCATCGGTTTTGAGAACGGAAACCTTCGTGTTTGCCACAAAGGGCGCGGGATCATTCTTAAGGTCGGTGGCAGGATTGGTAACGGTAACGGAAGTTTTTGTTGCGTCAGAGTATTCAACTTTGGCCGTCAATTTCACTATGGTGGGCAGGTATCCGGGAGGCGCCGTTACCTCGGTGATGGTGTAGGATGTGCCGTCTTTAACGACCGGGACGTCAGCAAACGTGACAACGCCGTTCACAGCACTCGCATAGGCCTCATAGAGAATGTCAGCTATGGTTGTTCCGCTAATCTTAAAGTTACCGCCATTTATCTTGGTGCTGGGGTTGGCAGAGCTGCTTTTGATGAACGAGACAGTACCGACCGCCGGGGTGTTTTGATATTTTCGTGCCGCATTGTCATATGACCCGGTGTTGGTAGCGCCGGTCGGCTCGGTGATTATAACCTCAAGGGCCGTGTGTCCGCTGTTGTATTTGACCTCAACCTCAAGTATAGGTTTTGCAGAGGGTGAATCGTTGGGATTGAGATAGCCGCTGGGGGTTGTAGTTTCGTAGATTTGGTACTTGCCGTTGCCTATGGTGACATCGGAGAAAGAAACCGTTCCGTCAGCCGCAGGTGTGACTGATTTGTTTACCGGATTGCCGTTATAATCGGTTCCTTTAAGAACAAAGGTGCCTCCCAAGGCTATTCCGTTGATTGCGGTTCCTTTAAGGTCTGTCTTTGTGAAGGAAACCTGTGTGCTGGTTGCGGCAACGGGGGCATTTTCTATGGTTATATCGGAGGGGTAGGTTACCTGAACCGCTGTCTTACCAGCGTTATATCCAACTGTAACTTTTATCTCTTCCGCCGAAACTAAGTGTCCCGTAGGAGCCGTGAGTTCTTTAATCGTATATTGTCCGGTTCCGATAGGAACGTCTGAAAAGGTCACTATTCCGTCTGGTGTTCCGACTAAGTGTGTGCCCAATATGTTAACGTCACCGTTTTTATAGTCCTTGCCCGTCAGGCTGAAGGTTCCGTCGTTAAGGGGAACGCCGTTTGCACCGGTTTTGTTGATTACAACGGTGGTCAATCCCAAAGTGTTTGTCAGGTTCAGAGCCTGCACGCCCGTAAGCGAAGTGACCTCGGTGTCGGGGGTATCAATGACATAACCGGTTGGAGGAGTTATCTCTCTGACAATGTAGCTCCAGGAGGGCAGGCTTTCGAACACCGCCTCGCCGCTCGCGCCGGTGGTCCTTACGATATTGGCATTGTTTTTCTTTAGCGCGAGGCCACCGGAGGTAAAGAGCTGAAACTGGGCACCTGCAAGCGCGTTTCCGTGCCCGTCGGTTTTATGGACGGTGATGGAATTTGAATAGCTTCCGCCGATAGACGTTATGGTGCCTACATTGACGTTTGTCGCCGTGTTGCTCGCGATGGACGTGGCGTCCGACAGGACGATATTGTTGCTCACGGTTATATTCCCTGAGAGCGCGTGGGTCCGATACTCCAGTATGTAGGCTTTGTCTGTATTGATTGGCAGATAGACCGTCAGCACATTGTCCACGACGGAAAAAGTAAACTCGTTGCCGGTTGTCGGTCTTTCGGTTGCAGCCTTGGAGACGGAGATTTTCGTGGGTGGAAGAGGAGGCTGGCCTGTTGAAGAGCTTATGTCGACAGACCAGAGCTTGACGGAATCGGGTTCAAGCTGGACGTTTTTGCTCATGGTATCGGTCACAAAGCCGTTTGCAAGCGTAATTCCGTTGTTATTAATGGTGGCCGTCCAGTCAATGATATCATTTCCGCTAGTATAAGACCCGTTCTTTTTGATGACAGGGTTGTTGACAATGACATCGGCGTAGGAGGAGACGGGTTTCTTGATTTCGGTGGCGGTGAGGCTGGCGCTGTTTCTGAACGCCTTTTTGTCGTTGGTCCATGGCAGGCCGGTCTTCAGCGCCTCGTCGCTGAGCTTGGTGTAAAATGTTATTTTGTATTTGTCGGAGGTGGAAGTCGGTAGCGTGAGCTTAAAGCCGTCACTTGTGGAAGCAGATGTAATACCCGCCGTGCTCAGCGTGACCGCTGTTGCGCTGTCGTTGATAAACACCTCAAAGTCGTGGGTAGGATCTGTAAAAATGGTCATACCCGCCGGAAGTACATCAGTCAGTTCTGCACCGTTAAGCGGCAGCTTGCTGCGGTTTACGGTCAGGATCCACTTCGTCTGCTTGGTGTTATAATCATAGGAGCCGGCGGTTTTCTGGAGCATCTCAATGTTGTAGGTCTTCCCCGCATTTGAAGTGGCTTCCTTACTGCCGTTATATGCAAGCTTGGAATTGTTATTAAAGGTGGCGGTGCCGTTGGCATAGAGGGAGGACTGTCCGGCGCTGTTGACGCGGGTATAGAAGGTGACGGTATAGGTGTCGGAAATATCTCCTAAGTTGTATGAGAAGTTAGAGGAATCTGTAAAGGTGAAGGGAACAGAAGTGGAAGCGCTGTTCGTAGAAAACACTGAGGTGCTTCCCTGCTTCACTTCAAAGGCGTGCCCGGCGTCAATAATAAGCTCATGTCCTGATAGAACTGCGTCAGACAAAACTGCACTTGTCAATGCTGCTTTGTTTTTGTTAACGGTTATGACCCATTTCATGGTTCCGTAATCGCCGGAGGTATAGGCATAGGTTTCAGACGCAGGACTGGCAGCCTTGGTGAGGATACCGCCTGCACCTATGACGGAAACTGCACCACTGCTTGCTGTGGGGTTCGATGCTGAAGGATTTTCGGTCCAGTCGAAAGAGGCGGCGTTTGTAAAACTGGTGCCTCCGTTTTCGCTGAGATAATTGTTCAGCTTTGCGGGATCAATTCTGGTATAAAAGCTCACGCTGACCCTCGTTCCGGCGGTGGGCTGGGCCTCGGCTGGGAAGGCATAGGTTAATTGGCCGGAGGAAAAAGTGTACCCGGCCGTGACTTTCTGGTCGGTTACGTTGCCGTATTTGACAGTGACGGGATAGGTCGAACTGTCGTCAATAAATATAAGATCTGCTGGAATGTTGTCGATTATCTGAGCGCCGGTAACGGCTTTTCCGGTGTCCCCGGGCACGTCTATATTAACCGTCCATTTGATGACGGTCGGGTCGCCAGACTGCTTGGCACCCGATTTCGTGATCCATTTAAGGCTCTTGCTGTCGCTGTCGGAAACAAGCGTGGTGGCGCCGTTTTTCAGCGAGGCAGTGTTACCGAAGGTTGTGGAGGCGTTGGCGTTACCGCTGAAAGCCGTGGGGTTCGTTTTATAGGTTAAGGTCTGCGTTTCGATTATATCAGGAGAGCCATTCGGGAAAGTGTAGCTTGCGTTGGAACCGCTGAAGGTCGGATCTATGGTGACATTATTAAGCTTAAACGATTTTTTGTCGAAATCATGGTTTCCCGTAAGTGTGTCGGACAGGGTAAGTCCATTATAGGGCAGATTTTTATAGTCCTCAGGAGGTCTCACGACGACCTGCCAGCTCAGCTCGTTTGTGGAGGCGTCATAGCCGACAAAGCTCTTGTCTATCAAAAAGTTTGTGGGCAGAGGAACGCGGTTTATGGTTATGGTCTGGCTGCCGATTTTGAATACAGTCTGCTCGCTGTCACCCGCGTGCAGCCTTTTGAAGTTGCCCTCGACGTGGATAGTCGCATACTTTCCTTTGTGGTCGGGGTTGGAGGCCCCGCCGTGACCAGTGGTGTCCGTAGATCTGTTGGTTAGATTTATGGTCATGGCGCTACCTGAAATGACGTATGTCGCAATGTCATACAGGTATGAGCCGGAGTGAGAAGCTTGAACCTTACCTGAGGCGGCGTTGAAGGTGATTCCCTCGGGAAGCGCCACAGTAAAATATTCGCCTCCGTCATATGTATAGAAGGTACTCCCAGAGCCGTCAGAGAGGTCAAAGCGCAGATCCATTGAAAGCGTGGCGTTTTCAGGGACATTGCTGTAAACCCCGCCGACCGGCATAATTTGCGTGCTTCCGGACCAAATTTGAACGTTGCTTACGCTCTTGGTGACATATTTGTCCGCCGGGCTTGCCGCATCCAGGTTTGTCAATGTTTCGGTACCGTCGCCTGCGGCAAAGACCGTCCCAAGCGGTAGCAACTGCAACACCAAAAGCAATGCCATGGCTATTGAAAATGCTTTCTTTCCTCTTAATTTCTTCATTCCGTTCTTCCTTTCCTTTATGTATACTCATATTTTTGTTCTTAACCGTTCTGCCCTTACGTGACGACATTGAAAATAGCTGGCAGCACATTTATTTTTGCGAGGCTTGTAGATCAATTTTACATATAATAACACTATTTTTATAATAATTAAGTAAGTAATAATGAGTATTGTTACTATTTGAGAATTTCGAGCAAAAAGTTGAATCCACCTCGGTAACATGTTATGCTTATGATTAATATGACAGCATTTGGAGGTGTGGGTATGCAAAAAAAATCCGTAATGAGGAAAAACCTTGCACGTGTTCTAATCATTGCAGGAATAGCTGTAATTGCGGCCGCAACCTGCATCGAGGCATACCGATACCCTTGGGGGACTCTTTTTGGCTCTATCAGTGATGAATCATCGGTACCGGATCCGAAGCCAATTGTTTTTACGGGAGAAGACGCGAACAGCGTTCTTGAGAGCGTAGATGGTGCTCCGACTGAAAGCCCTTCTAACGATGGACAGGTAGAAGCCGGGGTGCTGCCGGGCAACGAATCTGCAGACGCGCCTTCGTCCGTCTATGTTCAGCTGGGAATAATGAAAATACCCAAGCTAAATGTTTCTCAATATGTGCTTGAGGGTACGCAGAGACAGATGCGCTACGGCGTCGGGCATGTTATCGGCACCGGCGGGATAGGCGAACCGGGCAATTGTGCGATTGCTGGACATAACACAACGTCTTTCCGTTATCTATATAAGCTTTCGGTAGACGACAGCGTTGTTTTCAAGGTTAACGACAATGTGTATACCTATTCTGTCTACGATTCATTTGCCGTTCTACCTGACGAGACATGGGTACTAAATGACATTGATGGCGAAGATTATGCTCTCACGCTGATAACATGCACGCCATATCTTGTGTCCAGCCATCGTCTTATTGTCCGGGCGCGTTTAACAGACATAAACGGCATGCTGCCGGAGGAGTTTTACAAAGACAATATTTCTTCTGAGGGCTGATGTATTGGCGGTTTCTTAAATTTTCTATTGATTTTTTCGATAAAAAAGATATAATTAGTCTAGATATCAAAATCTACTTTTATATCCGCCAAATCGATAATAGCAAACTAGCCGAAAGGTTAGGACGCAAAGCCACGGGTCTAAGGATTTTCTATGACAGCCGGGTTGCCGAAATTGTTTCATCAATTGATTTCTGATGAGTTCTGTTTGGGCTACCCAAACAGAACTTTTTTGTTTGGTTTCGAAAATGGCGAACGACTTAACAAAAATCAGAGAGGATGGTAGATCATGATCAGTAAGAACATTCGAAACGCAGGAGTATCCTTGATTGTGCTTTTGTGCATGGCAGTTAGTACAATGCCGGCCTATGCAAGCTGGGAAACAGGAATTAACGTGATAACGACTGTTGAGGAGGAGCTCGATAAGAGTCAAGATTTTGATACTCCCGAAGAATTCACAGCCGAAGTAATCAGACTAGTAAACGTCGAGAGAGCGGACGAGGGCTTGCCCGCATTTAGTTGTTTGGAAGCGCTCATAAAGCCGGCAACCATCAGAGCAAAGGAATCCGCGACATTATTTGCTCACAAAAGACCAGACGGGTCAAGCTGTTCAACAGTATATTCAGATTGCGGCCTTACTTACAGAGCGGCTGGAGAAAATCTAGCGTATGGATATTCAAAGCCTTCCGATCTTGTGAAGGCATGGATGAATTCAAAATTGCACCGCGCGAATATCTTGAGCAAGAATTTCGTCTATGCAGAGGCTGGCTTTTACAAAAATGCAGAAGGCGTGATTTATTGTTCGTTGCTTCTGTATACCACTGAAAAGATTTGACACAGAATTCATGATATGGACTAGTTACATCTGATATCGATAATAATGTCTCAACCAAATAATTAGCAGGAAACTGTCTCGCCAGTCGGCGAGATAGTTTTTTGTTTATTATTAATTCAACCTTCAACGCCGTATCGTAAAGGTTTTCCGGGCTGAAGTAATTTAAAAAGATAAATGACGTGGTGATTGCCGAGGCGAAAGTTCTCGGCAATCACCGTATTACTTTTTGGTAAGATGAAAATAACGCGCCATTGTTAGATGAGGATGCCGCCCCTGAACCGTTGATGCTGGAACACGAAGCTTCATTTCCCAGAACAGCGGACGATCACGAGGGCAACCTGCCCGATGCTTAGGGCCGTACATTCCAATCGGATTATGATGAGGCATTCAGGTGGGTTTTCCATATCAATCCAGAAGTTCTTCCACGCATTAAAGCTTTCAGCGAGGATATGCTTGAACTCCAATTGATATCTGGAATAGTGACTTAAAAACCCACATTCCAGCTAATATGCCGTTGTTTCGAGCTGTCAGAGGAAACCAAACTGTCTGCTGGTTTTTAAGTCATCATTATCCTCGCGTGTCAATCAGCACCGCCTTTTGCAGCAGACGGAGGATCACTGTGGCGGTTTCAGCGCGGGTGATAGGATCGTTCGGATTCAGACTTCCGCTACTGCCCACAATTAGTCCGGTGCCCACATTGAAGCGCACTGCGTCCAAAGCCCAGGAATCCACCTCACCGGCATCGGTGAAGCTGTCTAGGCTGCCGCTCTTTCCAGCAAGCCCAATCACCTGTGCGGCGCGCTGGATCATAGCCATGGCCTCCTCACGGGTGATATTGGAGTCAGGATCAAAGATGTCGTTCCCGCGGCCCTGAATAATACCATAAGCATAGGCTGTGTTCACCGCACCGCAGTACCATGCTTTTGCATAAATGTCGGTAAAGACCGTACCTTCGGTTCCCGGTAAACCAAGCGCTCGAACAATGATTGCCGCAAACTCGGCACGAGTAATACTCTGCTCACCGGCAAATAAGTCATTGCCGACACCATTGATGATCATGCGACTTCCCATCTCATCGACAGACGCTTCGTACCATTTGCTATCGGCGTCGGTAAAAGATTTATGATTGGACAACAGCGCATAGGTCGAGTTTGTCAGCGAATGGATATCCGCATACCACTGACCGTCCTTCTGATACACATAGGTCGGGACATGCCGGAGGGTATTGTTCTCTACCACCACGGCGGTGGTGATTTGCTGCGCCTGATCGGCTGTAATGGCAAGCGTCCGCGTCGTATAGCGGCTGTAGTTGGTCACCTTATAGGTCTGGCCGTTGAAAGAAGCCTGCACGGTAAATTCTACCGGACTCCCGATCATCTTCGCGCCATTTGCCTCGGCGGTTTTCCGGACGGCGGTGATGGCCGCGTCGTCCATTGAGGTCACCGAGACAGTGACTGTGATGGTGCTCAAGCCAGTTGAGCCTAACTTCGCCGCGACGGCATCAGCGTCGAGCGAACCGGCTGGGAGCTGAAACACGGAACCATTGGTCTGCACGGAAAGGCTTATCTCCTTGGCGGCCATATTCTTCAGGTCCTGCAAGGTCAGCTGCGCGGACGCAATGGGCGTCGTGCCCGAGACGATTACCACGACCGCGGTGCCTCGCGAGGCACCGGAGATTTTTTCAGTCAGCTGTTTGCTGTCCACGGCCACGGTGGTTTCCTTGGCGGTGGTCGTCTGTGTACCAATGTCATATTGGCTACCGTCGACAATGACTGCAACCGACGTGCCGCCGGTGCCGCCTATGGAATTAGAAGGTTTTGTTCCATTGATGCCGTTTGTTTTGTTACCGGTAAAGCTGTCGCTTCCGCCTGTTGAAGCACTAGCGCCGCCTTTTCCGGCAGTTCCGGATGAGGTAGTGCTGGAGCCTCCACCTCCACCGGTGGCGGTGCCGCTCCCGGAAAGATTCCCGGTCTTTGAGTCTACCCCGTTGCCGCCGGCTCCGCCTGTAGTAGCACCGGTGCCACCGTTACCGCCTTCGGATTTTCCGTTTAAGGTAACATCACCGCTGGTGCTGTTCGTACCGCTGCCGCCCGCGCCGCCTGTAGTGCCCCCGTTGCCGCCCGCGCCGCCCGTAGATGTTGCGCCGGTTTCAATGGTAGTCGTGCCGGTTCCGCTGTTCGTACCGGTTCCGCCAGTACCCCCGGTGGTGGTGCCTGTTCCTCCATTGCCTCCCTGGGCTGTACCTTTTATGGTGATGTCCACGTCGTTTCCGGAGATACCGGCTCCTCCGTTTCCGCCTCCTCCGGGGGCACCGCTTCCACCGTTACCTCCGGTAACGGTCACACCTGTGCCGACCGTCGCCGTGCCGCCGCTTGTGCCACCGAAATCAATGGCTGGTGAGCCGTTGCCGCCAGGGCTGCCATCCGGCCCTTTCCCGCCTTTCACTCCGCCGGGGCCGGTGAGGGTAATATCCACATCGTCTTTCGCCACCACAATGGCAGGTTTACCCTCTGGTGCTGTGATGGTGTGGCCGTCTAAGTCAATCGTCACATCTGTTTCTATAATAATGCTGTCGCTGAGTACAATGTCTTTTTTAATAGTGATTACAGGAGGCGTCCCACCGTCAAAGGTTGCCCCATCTCCGAACACTGCCGCTACTTTCTCTGCCGTTAATGGATCAGTCAGCGCGCCGCCCATTGCCTTGACGGTTATGACATATCTTTTGCGAACCGTGTTTGTCGTGCTGTCCCAACCTGATACGCCGGAATAATCGTAGTTGAGATTGTTTGGAGTATAGACCATGACAAACGGATGGCTGCCCACGCCGCCGACCGGAGCGGTACTCCCGTCTGCCCAGCTGAATACGCCGTTTGTGTCTGTCGGCAGGGTGAGACTTCCCAACATCTGTCCGTAGTGAGCCGTATAGCTGTCGGCAGGCCACGTAAAGGCCGGAGCAGGCAGTTTGTTGACGGTCTGAGAGATATCCAGTGTCTGCGCTATGCTGCCGCCGCCTTCAATGGCGTTCTTGGTTCCGCTGACCGAAACCGTCACGGTGAATGTGCCGGCCTTGCTTGTCAGCGACGTCACGGTAAAAGTCGCGGTTCCGCCAATTGGGAGCGTGGAAGGGAACGCTCCCTTGTTCAGCATAAACATTTCGACGTTCGTACCGCCAAGCGCCACATCAACGTCGGACAGTGCAATGGTGCTGTTGTTAGTTACGGTGTACGTCACCGTATTTCCCGCCGCCTGATAGTCCACTGCGGCAAAGCTCCCGCTTGTCGCCGCCAGTCCCAGCGCGTAGGTGTTGGCAATCGGCTTCACGGAAATCGTCCCGCTCACCGCCGCATAATCCGCGGCGAAAACGCCGGAAGGGGTGAAGGAGACCCCATAATCGACCGGGCTGCCAGGTGTACCCGTGACGGAAGCCGGACTTGCCCATGCGAAGGTGCCGACAACCCGTTCGTTGAGTCCGTATACATAGCCCTCGCTGCCAAGTGTCGACATGGAAAGCATGTTTCCGGCGGTCACCGGCCCCGCCGTCGGATAAATAATAATAGTGGGTATAAGCTGCTCAATGGTTAGGGTAGCGGTTTTCACAATTACATTGCTGCCGTTATCAAAAACATAATTCTGGTTGGCAGAGGCGTAGGTTGCCGTGACCGTATATATTCCCGCATGAACTGGAGGCATCTCGCTGTCGTAACCATTGGCGACGCAGGTGTAACGATAGATCACCGTGACGTCGTCGACATGTACATTCACATTTCCGGCCGCGTCGTTGGTGCTGAAAAACGAGAGCAGCGGGTATGCCTCCATACTGTGGCTTGCCTTGTCGTAGGGCACGCTTTCAGAGCCGCTCGCAAAACCGACCTTGGACATGGCATAGGTCGCGCGAGCAATCGTGAAGTCTTTAGTCAGCACAGTACCGACGGAGGCGCTGTAGTTGCCGATGAGCGTCACCGTTACCTGGGCCGTGCCGGCGTTTGTGTTGTTGTTGTAGGCGACGGTATAATCGACGCCATTCGTCAGCTGCGTTGCCCTGCCACTGTCAATATAGACCGTTACGCCCGGCGCAAACGCGCTTCCGTTATATGTGTACGGACCGCCCGCTCCGGTATCCCAGTCTACCACGGCGGTGATTTCCTGGGGCGTAATGCTGTAAGGGACCGCGCTGCTGGTCACCGTCTGATACATCTCCTGGCCAGCGCCCGGCGTATACGTAGCCTTGACGTAATATTGACCCGCATCGACAGGCGCGCCGCCGCTGACCGACGCACCGCTGTTTGCCGCTGTCGTCAGCGAGGTGCAGGCCGCGTCCGTGTAATATGTATAGCTGACATTAGCGTCCCCTGTGCCGTTGAGCAGCAACCAACCCGTGCCGTAAAACGCAGCGATACCGCTGACCGGCTTTTCGGTGCCGCTATAGCTCTGGCTGGCCGGATTGTTGATGACAATCTGGACCGTCGGGGCTACGCCTGTGATGCTTGCCGCCAGAGTCGGCCCAGCGGACGGCAGCGCGTAGTCCGAGGCATTACTTCCTGTAAGCGTCAGGTGACTTACGTCAACACGGACTGTTTTGGACAGACCGGGCAGAGGATTTTCGAAATACGCTTTTACGGTGTCGTTTAATATGTATGAGCTGTCGAGGCTCACGCTATCCGCTCCAATTGCGCCCGTAACAGCAAGTGCGCCGTGAAGCGTCGCCAGCGAGGAGCCGTCGTAATCCTTGTTTTCGGCGGTCAACCCGGACGCATCCCAAGACAGAGTTGCCGGTTTAATCGTGAGTGTCCGGGTCACGTCGCCCAGAGCCTCGTACCCATTTGCAGAGTCGGTCGTAAATTGAATCAGGACCGTATATGTGCCCACGTGCGTGGGCGCGTTTGTGGACGCGCCATAGGTTGTCGACCCGGCTCCGGTATAGGTAACGGTCGTTCCCGTCACACCTGGTATGCTGCCGCCCAGAGAGTACGCAATCGGGCTGCCGGTGTATGTCTTTTCCACGTTGTAAAGCGACAGCGGAATTGTCAACGCGTGCGACAGCGACATCGTCGTCGCGTCATGCGCGGGTACGGTGATGGTACACGACGCAACCGCTTTGTTGGAATAGACAACTCCCGATGCCACGGAAATGGATTTTCCCGAGGCATCGGTACCCAAAATTGGAACATCTCCGGTCAGAAGGATCTTATGTACGGCGTTGGCCGCAGCTGTACCTTCAAAATAAATGGACGCTGTTACCGTCGCTCCATAGCCATATTTTCCGCCCTGTATGTCCGCGGCGTCGGCGGTATAGACAACCGTGGCCGTAATTCCGTTCTGCGTCACGGAGGCAGGGATCGGAAGCGCGTAGAAGTTCCTGCTCCAGCTGGCGTAAAGGGTAATGTCACTTGTGGTTGTCCAGATGGATATCGGCGTACCGTTTTTATCGTAGAACTTTGTTCCGGTACCGTTCGTTCCTGTATAATACCCGTCAAAGGTATAGCCCGTTTTCGTGGGCGGGGTAATTGTCGCCATGTTTAATCCGTAGACGGCAACTGTATTAGCCGTACCGACTGTCGTTGCTCCCTGATTATCGAAGGCCACGGCATATTTGACCGCTGAGGGATACGACGCGGTTTTGCTTTGATTTATGGTCGTATCTGTCAATGTCATTACGATGCCATCCGTGCTGACATTGACAGTATTTCCACCATGTCCGGGATAACCGGCATAGACTGAGTTTTTCCATCCGCGCGCGTCACTGGTGCCACCATATCCTGTCGAACCGTTGGACGCGGTGGCATATACCCATTGGGCTGAATCATTATTATTACCTGGAGAACCGGCGGTACCGCCTCCGTTGCTGCCTCCACCGCCGTTGCCGCCGGTACCGCAAATCGTCCAGGGACCGTTTTCATCGAATTTGGCCGCGCCCGAGGACCCGCCGCCGCCACCACCGCCGCCGCTGCCGCCGCCACCGATATTACTGGCGGGCTTACCGCCGCCGCCCCCGCCGCCTCCGCCGCCTGCGCCGCCGTAGCCGTACCAATCGCCATCTCTATTATGATAAGAAGTCGATCCGCCGGCGCCGCCGCTGCCATTGCCGCCGTACGTCCCGCCCGCTGCCGTTACCACAGTTCCGCCAAGCACATACAGCGTTCCCATACTCGCGCTGCTCGCTCCGTTTCCGCCGGTACCGCCTGAGTTTCCGGACGTATCATTACCGCCGGTCGAAATTGCAGACGTTGCACCGCTGCCGCCGCTGCCGCCGTTGCCGCCGGATGTGCCGATTCCGGCGCCCGCCCCGCCGCCGCCCGCACCGCCCGTACCACCCGTACCGGTATAAATCGGGCTATTACCAGAACCGTATGCGCTGCCGCCCTGACTGCCCGCGCCGCCGTTGCCCGCGTTGCCGCCTGTGGCGTTTAGTGTCCCGCTGCCTGTGAGGATCAGCGTGGAAGTTGAGGGCAGATAAATGCCCGCGCCGCCGCCTGTGGCGACGTTTCCATTACCTCCCTTGACGGTCAGCGCCACGCCGGAGGGAACATGGATGACAACCGTTGCGCCGGCGGCGACATTCAAGCCGTTTCCTCCGCTGCCTGCAGTAATAGTCGCGCTGCTGTCGACGGTATAAGTGTATCCGTTTTGCAGAGTAGAGCCAGCGGTTGTCGGCAGAGCCGCTGTTAAGGTATTGCCTGCCGCGTTTGCCGACACGGAAACCGCTGGTATCAGACTCAAAATCATGGCCAACACCATAATCCAGCTTAAGATTTTTTTCATATTCTTCCTCCCTATTCTTTCCTCAATATGAGTACTCCGTTTTTCTGCCTATGCTCTGTCCACCAGCACCAGATCCATAAACTCCGAGGCGGTGATCTTGACGGCGCTCAGTCCGCCCGCGTCAAAGAACAGGCAGTTTCCGTCGGTGTTTGCGCTCTGAAACAGCGTCAAGTCGCGGAGCGGACTGAATCGTGCGGTATGCAAATGGGTACGAAAATCAAATCTGACTAGCGCTCCAGTTCCCATCAATACTTCCAGTATATAATTCGGCAATGCGTGTACACTCTGAAAAAACTCGTCGGTCATATTTCTCTCCTTTCCCATCTGCTTGGGCATAAAACAATCTGTGGTTCCTCATACGTTACAGCGAATTATTTCTTTCGCTACCCCCAATTGGGGGAGTGAGTTTTCTTTTAATGAATTTTAGTAGGGTTTTTCATCGGCTACGTCATCACCAAAGGAGTTCTTCCACCAGCGATGGCGCCATCTTTTTTAGTCCCAGCTTTCCACGCCGCTCTCGCGCGTGTAATCGTGTGAGTTGGACGCTTCCGTGACGTCAAGCCAGTACCATTTTGTCTTATCACCCATGTCGTGATACTGGCGCAGGTCGGTGCGGCTTTCAACAGCCGCGTCCGCCTCGCGGTTCAGCATACGGTTCACGAGAGTCGCTACCTCGGCGCGGGTCATATAGGCGTCGGGGCTCAACTTGCCAGTGTCGCCTTGAATCCAGCCGACCGCTACCGCTTTGGCGATGTCATCATACGCCCAATGGGTCGCCGACACGTCGGTGAAGCTGAGCGGCGGGAGCTTGCTGAAATCGCCCGTGAAGGTTCCGAATCTCACTGCGACGGTCATAAACTCGGCGCGGGTCATCTTGTCGTTCGGATGGTACAGCCCGTCGTCCCTGCCTGTGACGATACCCAGCTCCGTCATGACGTTGACGGCTTTCGCGTACCATTCATCGGCCTTGATGTCGGGGAGGGTTTTGGAAACCGTCACGTTCTTGTCGCAGAGCAGGTTGTAGAACATCTGCGCCATCTCCGCGCGGGTCATTGCCGCGGTGGGGTTAAAATTCCCTAAATCGTCGCCCTGCATATACCAGTTGTGGGCGTCCGTTTCAAGGAGGGCCGACACGTCGGCGTTGTACGAAGCGGTGCTTTTTTTCGTCCAATGCGCGTAGTAGGTCACGTTCTTGGTCGCCGTTGTTGTGCTCGTGACCTTCGTGCCTCCGCTTGCCGCCGTGAACCAGCCTCCGAAGGTGTAGCCGTCGCGGGTGGCGGTGGGCAGCGTCCCGATGGCCGCGCCGGATTTCACCAGGCGCGATGCCTCGCTTGCCGTTCCGCCGCTGGCGTCGAACGTGATGGTGTAGGTATTGGCTATAGTATTGCTTCCGCCGCCGCCCGTGTATGTCCAATGGGCGTAGAGGGTGGTGTTGCCATAGAGCGCGTCGGTGGCATATATCTGTGTGCCTCCGCTTGCCGCCGTGAACCAGCCGTCAAAGGAGTACCCGCTGCGAGTTGCGGCCGGGAGATTTCCGATTATCTCGCCGGAGTTTACCGTGCGCGAGGTTTCGCCGGCACTTCCACCGGCCGCGTCGAAGGTGACGGTGTAGGAGGTAGAGGAGGTGAACGCGTAGGTGGAAAATTTGCTCAAGTGCAGCCGCACCTGATTGGTATCCCGCAGGATTTCGTACCACTCTCCGGCCTGTCCGGTGCTGCCCGGTACCAGCGTTTCCACCGTGATATTGGTGCCAGAGCCGGTGCCGTCGGCATCGTGGTAACGCACCACGGCAAGGTTGCTGTAGTTTTTCGCGTTAAAGGGCAGGTCGACCAGCACGTCGATGTAATGAATCCCCAAGTCATACAAATATGACGTGTTGTTGGGGTGGTTGTTGGTGATTGAAGTGTTGTCATTGTACACGTTCTTTTGGATATCCAGATCGAAGTAAGAGTTCGTCACCACGTTGCTGTAGTTTTTTACAATGGACAAAGGGCCGGCGTCCGAGGCGTCGGGCGTGCTGACCAGCAGCTTAAACTGCACCTTGCCGCCGTTGTCGTCCACGATGGACGTTTCCCCGGGGGTGTAAAACTCGCCGTCGCCGAACAAATCGTGCAGACCATTCTCAACCGCCGAGGGTGCGCCCGTGTCAATGTCCAGCAGGCTCTCCGTACGCCCTTCCAGCATATTGATGGAGAACGTCAAATTCTTCGGCACATTCAGGTATTGCGTGACCTTGTAGCCGTAGGTCTGGCTGTAAGCTACCACGTTGTACTCGCCCGCCGGAACATTCTCGAAGGTGTGCGTCGCCGGTTCGCCCGGGGCGCTGATATTCAGGTTCACGGTGTTCCCAATTTGGGTTCGGCCCTGCCAAAGGCTCAGATCGACGGTATCGCCGGCTTTTCCAGTCACGCTGCCCTTAATGTCATAGACGGACGCCACCTTGAAGCTCAGCGACACGGCGGCGCTGGTGCCGTGGTCTCCGCTGACTGTGAGGGTTTCGTTGTACGTTCCCGCAGCAAGCCCTGTTTTTGGTACGACGGTAAAGGTGGCCATTCCGTCCGCCTCCAGCGTGGTAGTGCTGAGTTTGTCGATGGTGTAGTTGGTGTAGTTGGTGCTGGTCGGCTGGGTCAGCGTCACGGCGGAATTGCCCGTGTTCTTGACGGTGACGGTCTGCGAAGCCGAGGCGCCGTAGCCTACCGTTTTCGTGCCGAAGTTTAGGGTTGCGGGTTTGGCGGTAATCGCATAATAACTGGATTGTGGCACCCATACGGCATACAGGGTAATCGAGCCGCTTGGCGTGTATGGACAGCTGATTGCCGGGCCACTCTGTGTTGTAGACCAACCGCCAAAGGTGTACCCGCTCTTTGTCAGCCCGGTTCCTCCTGGAAGGGTGGTCAGGCTGCTTCCCGCGACTACAGTGGCAGGAGCGGGGGCAGTGCCGTTGCCGCCGTTAGGGTCGTAGCTTACCGTGTAAGAAGTAGGCCCGGGATCAGTGCCGCCGCCGTTATCGCCGGGTATCATCACCTGCAGCATAACGCGCTCGGTCTGTCTGTTACCCGCAGTATCTTTCGCTACCACATATACGTCATATTGGGTGTCGGTTGTCACGCCCTGTGACACATTGAAAATGGCCGAGTAGGGGGAGTCGGGGGTGGCGGTGTTTCCTAAGGCGACAATGTCGCTATAGGAGCCGTTAATAATTTGCTCGACGGTAGGCGCTGTTGCGTCGTGCGGAACCACAAGATAGTAAATAGTCCCGGCATCGTTAATGCTGGCTTCCAGCGTGAAGCTTTGTTTCGCTATGCTGGTAATAGAGGGACCGCCGTTGTCGAAGACCAGGGGCGTTACGGGTTCGGGGGGAACCAGCTTTGTGGTGACGCTCTGTTTTGACCAGTACTCGACGACAGAATTCGAGGAATGGTAAAATGCCTTCAGCTCCGGATAGTAGCAGTGCGTGTCGTTGGCGCGCTTAACCCAGACAGAGGAGTCAAGCGTGCTCATCAGTCCGTTTGTTGTGTCACCGCTTTGAAGCACACTGTTATGCACCATTTGGGTTGTGGTCAGCGTCGTGCAGGTTGCGCTCGTGACGCTGGTTAATCCGCTGTCGTAGCTAAATGATCTGCTGTTGAGCTCGGAATCATAAAACAGATTGCTGGCTGTAATGCCGCCTGAGTTGCCGATTCCGGAAAGAATTTCGTAGCAGTCGTATGGTGCACCCAGATTATGTGTAAATGCTGCCGCGCTGTATGAATTCAAAATGCTCAGAGTTGTCATTTGAGTACCCACAAGACCGCCGGCGTTCATCCTAATTGAATTGGGAAATGTTCCGGTGTTATAGCAATTATTGACCGCAGAATCCTGCGAAAGCCCAATAATGCCGCCAACCCGTGACCAGCCGGACACGGCCGCGTAGTTGAAGCATTCTGAAACCGTTGTGTAAGCACTCCTTCCGACGATGCCTCCGAACGATTGATTCTGGCTACCAGTGTTGGCGCCCACCACATTGCCAACATTGAAGGATTGGGTGATCGTTATGAGATATCCGGGTCCGCCTTGAGTCTCGCCCACGATACCGCCCGACAGCATTTGGCCGGTTATTGTACCGGTATTGTAGGCGTCCGTAATGAAATTGGGCCCGCCCGAATCACGGCCCACGATGCCGCCCACCCGAGTCCATCCGCTGACGGCGCCGGTATTATGTACCGTTGTGAAATTGGCACTCGAAGCGTTGCCAACGATACCTCCAGCGGCGGCGCCCGAGCTGCTGTCCGCCGCTATAGCGCCGCTGTTTGTCGCGTTTTTAAAAGCACAGGGATAGGTGCTGCTGCCGACCGCGTAGCCGACGATGCCCCCCGCGTTGCCTGCAGCGGTTACAGAACCGGTGTTGGCTACATTTGAAAAAGTGGTATAAGACGCCTGCCCGGCGATGCCTCCGGCATAACCAGCGGTTGAAACGACGGTGGCGCTGATCGTACACTGGCTTACCGCGATCGGGGTATTAGCGTTAATATAGCCAAAAAGACCGCCCGTGTAGAGAGCTCCAGAGATGCTACCCGCTACGGTGCAGTTATCTATATTTAAGCCGTAGCTTCCCGTAATACTGCCCGCAAGACCTCCCACGCATGTGAAGGGAGGGAAGGCCCCTGCCCCGGTACAGCTGACCGAGACATTGGTCAAATTTATGTTTTGCAGGTTATACACGCCGTCCGCACGATTCGTAGAAGCCTGGACTACGCCAAACAGCCCGTAAGAGTCGGTCGCGGCGGTATTGATGGTCAGATTGCTGATGGTGCGGTTGCTGCCGTTAAAATATCCCTTGAAGGGATGCGCTGCGGTTCCGATAGACGTCCAGCCAGTACCTGCAGCGTAGGCCGACAGGTCAAACGTACCAGCCTCAGCCAATGTAATGGTATCACCTGAAAATTCGTCGGTACCGGCATTGACAATTGCCGCAAGCCCGGCGAGCTCATCGGCATTGGATATGGTAAAGCTCGTAGCGCTCGAATTCGTCGTGTACCAACTGGTATCTGGCGAGCCAGCCACCGCCATAGCCGGCAGCGTAAACGCCGGGATCAGGCTCAGTAAGAGGGTCAGGCTTAATAACAGACCCATTATTTTTTTTTGTAATCGATTCATTTCTTTTTCTCCTCCTAAAATTTCTACATTAAACCGCTTTTGCATATGTTGATATATTCCTGTTCATTTCCTTTCCCAGCTATTTGGGTATAAAACAATCCACTATACCTTATACGGTACAGTGGATTGTTTTTTTTCGCTCCCCCCGAAATGGGGGGATTTTGTATTTTTTTAGAATATTCTGTCAGAAAGCTGCCCTTTGGACGTGACCTCCAGCTTTTGGTATATACTTTTTAACGTGCTTTTCACCGTGCTTTCTGAAACAAACAGCCTGTCGGCAATTTCTTTTGCGCTAAGCCTATCTCTCGCCAACAGCGCGACGTCCCGTTCCCTCGGCGTAAGAGGGGACTGAGCTGCTTGGATGGTTTTTTTTACCGTATGTACCCCAGATTGGTGACGTGTGCACAGCGAAAGGATACAGTCCATATTCTCCCTGTCAAAGCCGGAATTTCGGGCCTCCTCTAAAAGCGGCCTCAGCGAAGCGTATTCAGCAAAGGGAAGATAGACCTTGTCGGGCAGCGCGAGCTCCAGCGCCTCATGAAGAAGCGCACGCGCTTCTTCGGTGCGGCAGTCACTGAGCTTTGCCGACGCCAGAGAAAGAAAGTCATAGACTCTTTGAAGTATACAGTTCATCTCCTGCGTACGCTCCAGCATAGGTTGGGAAACCCCGTACAGCTCGCCATGTCTGCGGCGGAGCAGGAGAATACGACCATTCAGCATCTGACCATAGGGAACAGTTGCGGGGCATAGACTTTTTTCCATGGACATTAAATCGTAGAGCCAGTCGGCAAGCCCCTCCGGTTCTCCCAGCGTCAAAGAGAGAAAGGCAATGCAAAGCTGCGCAGCCCTTTCAATATATAGTCCCGGTTTTGCGTCGGCATAACGCTGGATATTCTCGACCGCCGTCTGGTAATCGCCCGCCGCTCCTCGCAGTAGAGCGATTCGGGCCAGCACCAACTCGGCGCAAAGACAAATACAGATTTGCCTTTTGCTCTGAGCAACATAGATGGTTTTGTGGCACAGAGCTTCAGCGTCATCTGTCTCGCCTTGCAGTAGGAGCCATTCCGCCCGCATCGCGCTGTCGGAGCCTATGCTGTTCTCACCCGACAGGATACGGAAGCGAGGCAGATTTTCGTCCATTATCTCAATCGTCCGCTCCAATTCTCCCGACCTGCTCCAGTACATTGATACGATGGAAACGGATCCAAAATTGTCCAGCCTAAATCGGTATCTGCTGGACCCATTCAGAAGCTGTATGGCCGACTTGTGCCGAATACTCATTTTTTCAAGGTCATTATATTCCGAAAAGGACAGAAAATATTCCATCTCTCCCCGAAGACGTCTGACCTGTGCTTCATCCAAATCCACCGGATTTTGCAGTGCTTCGTCTGCCAGCGCAAACAAGCGTCCCGAAAGCTCATACTGGCCGAACAGGAACAGCTGAAAGCAGAGAATTAGGAGTGACTCCGTATGCCGTAGCATGATGTCCGGTGGACAAACACTGACGGTCTTAATAATCCGCTCTGCCATGACCCAGTCGGTGGGGTACTGGAGATAATCAGCACGTAACATAAAAGAAAAAAACGCGTCAAAATTTTTGGCCTCAAGGAAAAAACGCGTAGCGGAGCTGTAATCCGACAGCTCCACACAAGAGTCGCCCGCACGGCTGAGCATCCGCGTCTGGAGCTCTTTCGGCAGGTGTTGGTAAAAGCGTTTCTTTAGATATCCCTGTAAAATACTGTGCATGATATAGACATCATTTTCAGGGTAATATCGAATGAACGCATTTGTCGCAAGAAGTGTTTCAAAGCTTTTTGGAAGTCCCTTTTCACCCATCATACTTCTTGCCTGCGGAATACTGAAGCAGTCCAGTACAGACAGGGTAACAAGAAAATCCTTTTCCTCCTGTGTTAATTTTTCGCAAATAGCGACTTCGACAAGCTGCTCAATTCCGGCATTGTATGTAAAGCATCCGTTTTGTTGATATGAGATTATTTGGAGACATAGCGCCGATACCCATCCCTCCGTGTCGGATTGAACACGCATCAGATTTTCATCAGACAGCCGAATTCCGGCAAGCTTGAAAAGCCTTGCGGTGCTGCTGATATCAAAGAGAAAATCCGACGCTCCGATGATGTGTGCGGATGAGTGCCGCAGCGCCGTGAGCTGCTGAAAGCTCAGCTGCTGTGTAATGACAACAATGTGTAGCTCAAGGCTGTCTTCCATCAGTGAAAAAGCACTCAAAAGCTCCTTGGGGGCGATGCTGTCCAATATTTGATAATTGTCAATGACCAGATAAGTTTCGCAATCACAGCTGAGCTTCTGCAAATGGCGGACAATCTCCGAAACGACGCCCGTGGATAAAATATCTATCTCGTTTAATTGGCTCGCAACATCGTTATCTACATATTTCAGAATATTGCAGATACCGTTCCACATGCTCCCCGTTGGTTCGCCGAGACAGGTGTACCAATACTCATGGGCGTCATGCGTGAGATTTTCCCTAATATAGTCGCTGACGGCGGTCGTTTTTCCAAAGCCGGAAGGAGCCTCCACCACGGTCAGTAAATGCTGCGGTATCTTGGCAAGTTGTTTTTTCAGCTGCTCTGGAATATAATACTGCCTTTTTTGTAGCTTTTCCTTCATAATCAATTTCTCTCTTTCCCAGCACCCTGCATCAGCATATAAGCACAGATATTTGATGTCTTTACGCCAGTGCGAAGACCGCCGCAAGAGCGCAGCGTACCGTTTGACGTTGTGCCTGCGATTGTGTCCACGGAGCAATCAAGTTGCCTTTGCGCTAACTCTGTTTACGCCCGGTCGATTGGCGTCGCCAGTTGCAAACCGGGGATAGGACAGCGCGCAACAACATTAGTTCGTGCTGTTTTTCTTTGACCTGTTCTTTATTTTGTATAATAAACATGATAATCTTGATATAAGCATCAATATACTATCTCACCCTGTCTTTTTCAAGGATAGATACTGTTGTAGTGCTCGTGGATTACTTTCTTATTTTGATTTATTATACACCAAAGCTTCATCGGCTGGTGCAAATAAATTATAGTTGTCGCAAATGGGTGCAATCACATATATCGCAACACAGTGGTCTGCCACTCTTTCTGTTAAAAGCGACCTTGTTGGCCACAATATTTTCCGTTTTGTTCTATTATATATTAATTGTCTTTTTTTTACAATCAATTTACAACTATTAATTCCTTATTGGAAACGGGCTATCTGTCTATCCATATCTTTTTCATCAATAGGTATCATTACAGTCCTGCTCAAATTAATTGTGGAAATGAAAAAGGTCGCCAGTTTCTATCGGCCTGACTACGGTCTGAAACTGACGCCCTTTTGGAACGCCTCAATGCGGATTCGTGGCTTTCCTGGATTTGTATTGTTCCTGTTGATGACCGAGCTGTGATGTATGGGCGACGCATACCTGGAAGACCTTTCCCGTATAAATAGAACAATTGGAAAAGAAAGCAGGTGTTTGGGTGGTCACCATTTTATCCATCGACGGCGGGGGCATCCGTGGTATTATTCCCGCCACCATTCTGGCAGAATTTGAAAAGAGAACCGGAAAACCCATTTGTCAGCTGTTTGATTATATCGCAGGTACATCTACCGGCGGCATAATCACCGCAATGCTTACCATTCCGGATAAGCAGGGCAGGCCTAAATATACAGCGGAGGAAGTGAAATCCGATTACATCCGATTCGGGCGTACGGTGTTTCACCGCAGCGCTTTTCGCAAAATTGCAACCCTTGACGGTTTGACCGGGCCCCGATATTCGGTCAAGGCGCTAGAGCGTTTTTTTAATCAGTATCTGGGAAATATAAGGCTGCATTCCACCTTAACGAATATACTGATTCCGGCCTATGATATGAAAAGCTGCACGCCGTGGTTTTTTAAAACAGCTTACGCCTCCGTGCATCGGTCGGATGTGGATGATCCTCTGCTGTCTCAGGTAGCGCGGGCTACCTCCGCCGCTCCGACCTTTTTTCGCCCTTTGGGAATGGGGGCAAATCATTGCTTTATTGACGGCGGAGTTTTTGCAAACAATCCTGCCATTTGTGCTTACGCGGAAGCGCGAAAGAGTTTCCCTCAGGAAAGCGAGTTCTTCATCGTCTCTCTTGGTACCGGGGAACATCAAAAGCGGTATTCCTGCGAGCAAACCAAAAACTGGGGTACCCTGAGATGGACGATGCCGCTTTTCGGCGTGATTATGAACTCCGCCAGCTCCACGGTGGATTACCAGATGAAAACACTTGTGGGAACGGAAAACTATGTGCGTTTTCAGGTGAGGCTTGATTGCGAATCCACGGATATGGATAACGCCAGCGAAGAAAACATTAAGAGATTGGAAGCCCTTTCACGCATGGAAATCAAACGAAATTCGCAGGAAATCGAGCAGGTATGCCGCATACTGAAATCGTCCAATCGGCGCATAACGGCAAGAGGCTGAGATGGAATGTTTTTTACTTGACCATCTTCTAATTATCTCATATCGCTTATCTGCCACCCGACCGGCGCACTCTGCCGCGTGAGGGCAGCCTATGTCGCACCCGTTGTTCCACCTATACTCTCCGGCAATTCGTTGCCGTTGTTATCGTAGGCATAGGGTGAAAAGTCCGCGTCTATACAAATAATTACAGATAACGGTGTGTGGAATATACCGTTTCCATACGAACAGTTCTCATGTAGCAGAAACAAGCTTCAAGTTAAAATTGGTGAGAACATTTTTTCTGTTCAAGGGCTGACACTTAACACTAAATCAGATGGAATTACCGCTTGCGGCAACCTAAAATTTGGACCTCTATCACCTATTAGCTACGACATTATGGGACCGTTTCGCTATGTGCCATGGAGTGCCGTAACAGCGTGTTCAGTATGACAAACACGGTAAGCGGGTGTCTTAGTATAAACGGCCATGCTTATAGGTTTGATAACGATGCGGGCTATATTGAGGGCGACAGAGGACGGTCGTTCCCCAAGGTCTATGCTTGGACGCAATGTAATTTCTTTGATGAATCTCCATGCAGTATTATGCTGTCTATAGCCGATATACCTCTGGGTTCAATTCATTTTACAGAAATTATTGGTGTAATTTTGTGGCATGGAAAAGAGTATCGAATTGCTACCTATCTGGGTGCAAAAGCCGCGTACATCGGCAATGGAAAAATTGCCGTTTCGCAAGGAAGATTCAAGCTAACAGCCACACTAATCAAAAAGCAGGACAACCCGCTCTATGCGCCTGTTCGTGGTGGCATGAAACGATTAATACGTGAAAGTCTATCATGTACCGCCAGTTATTCATTTGAAGAAGACAGCAAAACGCTTTTTGATTTAAAAACCGACCGTGCTTCTTTTAAATATGAGTTTGAAAAATAATCGCCCCATATATCAATTAAAGTAACGACAAATAATCAATTGTTTATTCGCGATAACAGATTAGCTATTTGATCGAAAAATTTATTCTCATATTTATTTTGGTTACTATCAATATCGGTGTTATCTCGAAAATCACAGAATATAGTTGATGATTTTGCTTTCAAATAAACCTCTTGTCGGTGGCAAAATTTGAAACTTGTATTTTTATTTTTTCGGTAAAGAAATCATCCATAATATCATAAGCTACCACTCTTCCCCCAAAGCCTTAATGCATTAAACCTCGAGTTTGGGCAGAGCCCGATGAGACTAAGGCTCCTTTGCTAATTCTATTAAATGCCCTTGCGTTTTCGCATACTCTGCTGATATTTTTAGTCTTTCGATGTTTTCAATAGCAAGGCATTCACTGATGGTATAGGGTAGGGCGAATTGTTTTTTTAGTTTTACAAATAGCCACAGCCTACCAAGCGGTGTGATTTTCATTTGTGAACAGCAGTAACCGTTTTTGTCAAACTCGGTAAGCCTTGCCCAGTCACTTTTATCTGCCCTTTCGGTGGGAAATAATTTGTTTTGGCTATTGCGGTAGGCAAACCTCATATCCAGCAACACCTTTACGAATAACCGCTCTGGAATGTGCAGGAGCTTGGAGGTTTCTCGAATTCCCGTCAAGTGATCCTCAGCGGCCATTTGGTCAAAACATTCCGCCTTTGCCTTTAATATCATTTGCTGTTCTTGCAGCTGGGGCGAGTTGTAACCTCCGGTTTGGCGAATTTGGGGCAACACTTGAGAGGTGACCCAGTGCTTAAAGGATTTTGTTGACGGCAGTTGACTTCTAAAAATCAGAGCGTATACTCCACTCTCGTTGATTATAAGTGTTTTGCTTG
Organism: uncultured Oscillospiraceae bacterium; assembly: GCA_964560435.1. GTDB lineage: Bacteria > Bacillota > Clostridia > Oscillospirales > Oscillospiraceae > UBA2658. Next base: position 7,828 of record CAZLLK010000015.1, on the reverse strand, counting down.
TATAGTTCGAACCACTCCCCCGAATCAGGGTAGTGGTTTTGTCATCACTTTCTACATGAATTGCAATGGCATTTTCTGGCTTTGCATATCCCAGCGCCTTCGCCACATCTCTGCCTACAAGCCAAGGGATACCGTCAAGCATAACGGTTCTCACCTTCCCAAACTCGCTATTTTCAAATACCTGTAATTCCATTGTTAAGCCTTCTTTCTCTTAAATTTTGAAACAAAAAAGCGAAGCTCTTTGGCCTCGCATAAATTTCAGTATTTATTATTTTCTCAATCTCCGCACCTTCAGCTCCATTGGCTGCGTCCACTCGGTGCCGTTTTTGAAGTAGATGGTGAGGTAGTCTTCCATGACCTTGATGGTGTGGATGAGCTGGCGGACAAGGGTGTCGTTGTATGTATCGCTCTCGGCCGTATCCACTCGTAGAAAATCTGTGTACTCTTTGAGTATTTTACTGATGGTAGTCTTGGTGCTGTTATTTTCTTTGTAATGCACCACCTTTTCGTGAAGCTCCATAATTTCATCGTTCATCGCCTTGAGCCTTGCCTCGTTTTCCGTTACCGTGTTATTTACGATGCTCTGACTCATCAACTCCATGGTATCTTTTTTTAGCTTTTCCATATGGCTCTCTATTTCCTCAATATTGATTCCACCACCGGCAGTCTGCCACATGGCCTTCTCAATGTGAGCGTTGAGGATAGGAATGAGCCTGTTACTATCAATGGTGCTTTCTCGTAGTGCATTTATAATGGTCTGGTGTATACTCTCCTCATCTACAGTGACAGAGTCTTTGCAGTACTTTCTGCCATAATCCAAGCGGTTTATGCACCGCCACACCACCTGCTTGTCACCGTTTCGCTTATGCCAAGTGGTTCTGCGGTAGGGTGTTCCGCAGTGACCGCAGATGAGGATATCTGTGAGCGCATAGGCGGAGCTATATTTGCCCTGCTCGGTGACGGTGTTTTGGGACACCTTCTTTTTGCTGTTTCGCCTTGCTCGTTCCTGCCGAGCCTGCTGAAATATATCTCGGCTGACGATACCCTCGTGATTGTTCTTGATGTAAACCTGCGGAAATTCTCCGTTGTTCTTTTTCACCTTTTTCGTGATGGGATCGGTAATGACACTTTTGGGGAATAGGATATCTCCGCAGTATTTTTCGTTTGTCAGTATAGACTGGATAGTGCTGTTGCTCCAAGTGTTCTTTTTGGTTTTCGAAGTAATTTTGTCCTCGTTCAGTTCTCTTACAATCTGGGCATCGCTATATCCCATAAGGTAGCGGCGATATATCTGCTTGACCACCTCGGCTTGTTGGGGAATGATTTCGTACTCGCCGTCTGTGAGTTTTCGGAAGCCATACAGTCTTTCCAACATAGGTGAGAGCTCGCCTTGCTCAGCTCTCATTCTGAAACCGTTTTTTACATTTTGGCTGATAGAGATGAGTTCCTCTTGGGCAAGGCTGGAAAGGATGGTGAAGATGACTTCGCTGTTTTGCTCCAAGGTGTTGATATTCTCTTTTTCAAAGATGACGCCTACGCCCATAGCTTTGAGCTTTCGAACGTAACCCACGCTGTCCATTGTATTTCTGGCAAAACGGCTAATGGATTTTGTGATGATGAGGTCAATTTTACCATTTTGGCAGTGGCGTATCATACGCTGAAAGTCTGGCCTTTTTTCGGCATTGGCTCCGCTCAGCCCCTCATCGGCGTATGTTCCGGCAAGTGTCCATTCAGGGTTTTTCATGATAAGGTCGGTGTAGTAGGCTTTCTGCGCATGGAAGCTGGAAATCTGTTCTTCAAAGTCCGTGGACACTCGGCTGTATGAGGCAACCCGAAGCTGACGGTACCGGCTCCCTTGCAAAGCATTTCCCACTATTGCTGGGATTATAGTGATTTCTCGCTGTGGCCTATTCATTTTCCGGTTCTCCCTTCCAAATGGTGAACCCATTCCGTAATGTAACGCCTGTGATATTGGTATGTATGATTTGAATGCTCTCGGTTAGCTGTTCAAAAAACTTGGGATTCAGTTCATTGGGGGCGGCTTTCAGTTCTTCGATGACACATTCCTCGATGTGGGTAGTGTCCTCGCTGAGTGTATACCGTAGGGCGGCAAGCTCCATCATTTTTGCCTGTATGCTGGCTATGCTTTCGCTTGCATCGGTGAGTAGCCTGTTAATTTCATTTTGCAGTCTTACCAACTCAAAAGAGATTTGCTTGTCTCGCTTTGGGGGCTCTATTTTGCAGGTGGTAAGATTTTGTTGGAGAGTAATGACCTTTTGTACAATATCTTGGTCGGTTAAACTTACATCTACATGGTCGATATCCGACGGACAATACCACCTCTCGTTGCCGTCCGTTTTTAATCTGCGCTGTATTTGCTCTCCGCAGATGCCACACACGAGGAGGGGTTTTAGTTCTTTCAATCCCTTTTCCAGTGTATGAGTATATGGCTTCTTTGCTGTGTCAGCCGCCTTGTACAGCGCTTCCTCTACGATTACAGGATATTTTTGGGTGCCCATGTAGCTCTCATTTAGCAATATACGAGCCACCATATTTTTATTCCACTGCGGCTTCTCCGGCATATACCGAACACCCTCGGCAGTTAGCATATCCGCAATTGCTTTATAGGATTTGCCGCCTACGTAGTCTCTGTAAATCCTGCGTACTATTTCCGTTTCCTCAGAATGGAGGGTGATGGCTCCGTTTTGAATTTGATAGCCGTAGGGTATTCTTCTGTTCTGCGCCATTTTACAACCTCTCTTTCAGCCTAAGACCTCCATGTAATATGAAGTCTATGCTTTGGCTGTCTTGAGCTTCTATTTTTTCAACTATATCCGAGAACAGTTCCTCGTCCATCTCGGTAATAAAGGCGGGACCGTTTTCCACGATTTCGGTGAGTTCCTCAATTTTAGTGAGCAGGATGTCTTCTTTGACCTCGCTGAGCAATCTTGCTTTTCGCTGTTTCAGCTTTTGGAGCTTGAATTTCAGCTCATTGCTTTGGGATATGAAGAGAGCAGAATCAAGGATGCCTTTGGATAGTAATCCAGTCATCACATGATTCTGCTCTGAAGTTTCCGCTATTTGTTTGTTGATGTTCGCTAGCTCCACGCTATCCTTATATCCCTGCTCTCGTAGCTTTTCCAACTGTGTAAGCAGAGGAGTTATGATGTTATTTTGATTTTGCTTGAGCTTGTTGTACATTCGAATAAAGGCTTTGTAGATACTGTCCTCTGTAATTCGTTGCGAGGAACAGGCACTTGCATTTTGGTCGTGTTGTCTACACACCCAATACGACTTCCCTTTCGAAAACTTGTGCCCATACATTCTGCCGCATTCACTACAAGTGATTTTTCCTTTAAACAGATGAGCTTCTGCCGTCTTGTTGTGCTGAACGATGCGTTCCTTCATTAGAATATTAGCAAGTTCGTATTCGATCCGTGTAATAATTGGAGCATGAACATTTTTGACATAATATCGAGTTAGTTCACCATTGTTAATCCGGTTATTATACGGCATTACATCTTCGTTGAAGGTCTTTTGAAACAATGCGTCTCCGCTATATCTCTCATTTTTAAGGATTTTGTTAATTGCGGAGGGCCACCATAAGGTTCCTCCATTCTTACAGTCAACTTCACCCTGGTTAAGTTCTTCTGCAATTTGACTCGAACCTGCTCCTCTTAGATATCTTTTAAATATGCCTCTCACGACTTCTGCTTCCGGCTCATAAATTTCAAGTTGATTGTTTACAAGCCTGTATCCGTAAGGAGCGTTGGAAGCTACATAAGTTCCCTCCGCCATTCGCATACGAGCACCCTTTTTGCAGTTTTGGGAGATACTCATAGATTCCTGCTGCGCGAACAGAGAGTAGAGTGTAACGAGATTTTCGCTGTTGAGAGTTGCTGTGTCAATGCCCTCTTTTTCAAAGCAAACCGTGACGCCCATACTTCTAAGCTCTCGGAGAGTGCTGATACTGTCCAAAGTATTTCTCGCAAATCGGCTGACGGACTTCGTAATGATGCGGTCTATTTTACCGTTTCTACAATCCTTAATCATACGGTTGAAGTCGTCACGCTTTTCGGTAGAGACTCCGGTCACACCCTCATCGGCGTAAACCTCAACCAGCTCCCATTTTTCGTTTTCCTCGATGAGCTGTATGTAGTAGCTCACTTGTGTGGCGAAGGAATTGAGCTGATCGGCACTGTCACTGCTGACACGAGCATAACCCGCCACTTTCAGCTTTTGCGTTTCCACAACCTTCAGAGGCTCGATGAATATGATTTCTCTTGCATTATTATTTTTACTCGTCGCCACTTCCTTCACCTCCTTCTATTATCAAGTAACACTACCACAACGAGTGTTCAATATCTATACCCAATATCACAAATATAAAGTTCATACTTTTGACAATCGTTGACCGCCTGAAAACACTGGTTTTTTTCTCTACCAAAGGATAGGTGGCGAGAGTTCATACTCTTCTATCAGGCTATTTCTAGCCAAATCTGCAATTTCCTGTTCAAGCCCTTTTTCCATGAGTCTCTTGAGCATACTCATCATCTTGGCAAGCTCGTTTTGTCCGATTTTTTTGACTCCATTCATAATGAGTCCTCCAATCCTAAGCTCAACTGTGCGGCCATCTCCAGAAGAAGTGCAAAGTCATTTTTATTCAGCTTTTCAAACATAGCAATCATATTTGACCTCCTTTGATTTTTTCTTAATGTCACAAAAACAGGGACCGCCGTGCAAACGCCGCGTTTTGAGGTGTTTTGGGCAGGGCGATCCCTGTGGCTTCTGACATTAAAATTTTTGCTTCTGCGCTTTATTTGACACTACTTCCCAAGCACACAGAGCCACGGCTATGCTGGACTCATAGGGCGACGGCCTGAACTGCGGTCAGCTTTGCCGCATCATGGGAATCTCACCCCCGCCAGGATCTCTGCCGGCCGTCCTCATTGCTTGATCCCTCGGTCAGGAGGGGCTGTGACTGGACGGAAGTATCATTGTAGGCTGACGGGGTCGTTGCGAAACAGCTTGCCATCGGCTGTTTTCCGGACGGATGGGTACCGCTTTGCACCTTGTTTGGCCGTCTTTTATAAAAGAAGGAATGAACAAATATCTGTGACTTCGCGTTTCTCCCGCTCTCTTACAGGTGGTCTTGGCGCATTCTCTGGGGTCGCTTTCCCTCATCGGGTCCGTCAGCTAACGTATTCAGGTCATCGGATATGAAGTTTTCAAAGAGCAATCGGGGGAATGAAACAACCCCCTCACTTACTTCCACGTTGAGCGAGGGGGTTGAGCGGAATAATTTTTAATTTTCCATAAATTTTTTTAATTTACCGAGGATTTTGGTCTTTCTGTCGTTAATTGTTTTTTGAGGTACGCCGATCAGCTTCGCCAACTGACGTTCGCTTTTCCCATTAAAAAACAGTCCGACAATCAGCGATCTTTCCTCAGGGGTAAGTAGCTTTAAACAATCCAGCATTTTTTCGATCATCAGTGTTTTCACAGCGGTATCCTCGACGCTGTCATCGTCTGCCGCAAACTGATGGTCTTCCTCCATCAGTCGGTCATAGGAATCCTCTCGGCTTGGAATGCAGATAACGGTTTGCTCTGTGTAATGAATTCGGAATCGCTCTGTCTTCAGGTCATATTGCTGATATTCCATCTTTCTGTCGCTCTGCTCCAAGATGTTGATGATTTCATCGCTTAACTCGGGATATTTCTTACGGTAATCCGTTTTTTTCTTCAATATAGCCATATGGCTTGTCCTCCGTTTTCTGAAATTTTGATGGTGAGTCAAAATGTCAGAAGCGGAGGAGCGCGGCATCCTATTGAGTTCTGTTTTTTATTTAGAGAACAAAAAAAGTCCGCAATTTGCCAATAGCAAATCACGGACTCTTTTACGCTGTCCGAATTACTTTTAATTCGATTTATGTAATTGATCTTGCAAAAGACAAGGATGTCTTTATTTCAAGCCTCTATAGGCTCGCTTAATACACATTTTGCTCTCCTTTTTCATGCGGGCAAAATGTAAAAAACGCATGCTGAGCAAAAATGGCTACATTCAGAGTGTTTAATAACTGTGAATTTCACAATAAATATAACCCTGCCTATGGAAGGGCAGGGTTATGCTACATACACAATCAGTTCGGTAGCCAGGCTATCGTAGTACTACTTCAAAGTAGCACCTTAGACCCTTTGGCTTTGCGTCACTGCCTTTAAACAGTTTTGCCCTTATCGCGTTATTATTCTATTTTTCTTTTTGAAACACTTGCGGTCGGCAATCACTTCCTTCTCATAAACGTCGAAAACAATTTGTTTATCATCATTTATTGTCATTATAAAACAGGATGATTTCAAAATATGTCACTTTGTGTCGTATTGAAGGTGTTGCTGTTTGCCAAATGTTTGCTGTCAGTATTTGTTCTTCGTTAACCGATCTCAGATGTAATTTCTACAAAAAAACACTGGGTGCTATTCACACCCAGTTAACCGAAATCATCATTCATTCATGTTTTGTAACTATTCAGTCGCGCAATCGCTGCGAAAAAATGTATAGTGAAAATGTAGAAATTTTAGGACCAACGCTTGGTAAAAAAACGTGAAATGCTTCTTTGCTTGTACATTGTAGAAAAACTTTCAACATTACACAAAACGTTCAATCAATTGTGCCATTGAACGCAATAAAACCTTCTCAAACAACAGTTCGTTTTCTGGAATGTTGGAATAATCTCCGACTTTTCCACACTACCGGTATGTTAAAATGACGGTGAGTAATTCCTGTAAGCATTGCTAAAACTATACTTTATTTTCCTTTTCTGATATACTGAACGCAGCAAACGAAAAGGTTGTGAGCCGTAGTGAACAAGGAAATTAAACCAAAAACCATAGCCGAATATGAGCGCGAAACCGCTGAGCAGCCCATACAGATGGCTATAATAAAGAAGCTGTTATACTTGACGTTCAACGAGAAAACCTCAAAACATCTAGGCTGATAATCATATTATCAGCACCATGCAACTGGGACGACATCATACATATTATTATGAAAAATACTGTTATCGGATCTGGCAAGTGGCCAAAAGAAACAATAAGTAACCTCTGCAACGAATTGCCGTTGCGAATGGAGCGCTGTAATCATACACATAGTGACTCGAAAACAAAGGCAAATACGATTTATGAAAAGATGAAAAATAGTCAGTAAATTCTAAGTGATTTTACTTCCTATGAGAGCGTATGATTTGTAGCTATTAAAATAATATATTTTTTGTTATTTCGACAAGTTGCTGGTATAATTAACCAGTATTTGCTTGCTTAAACAATTTAACCTCGTAACACGCAACCCCGCCGTTTCTTTATATGATACAGGCAGTGTGTGAGATTTAAAGCCCGCTCTGCTGTTTGGCAGAGTGGGCTCTTTTTCGTGTGGATGAACAGCACGTTTGGCGAATAATGAGAAGTTCTGGGTAATGCTTGCGCAAAAAAATCTGTTATTGTGCAAATTTGCTAACTCCTTAAAATATTGCGCATTAGAAATTTGGGTGGATGCTGTTTCAATGGCAAACCTGACGCTACTTGATACAATGCACCACGTTTTCAGAGCGTGGTGCATTTTTCAACGCGGATTTTACTATATATTACGCGTAACAATGCGGACAGAAAGGATATAAGTGGGTTTGAAAATTATCTAACCAAGCAGAATTGCGTAAATAATTACATGTAAAATCGTAAATAAATTATTGACATAGCTTGATTGAGGTTGTATCCTTTTGGTAAAGGAGGGCTTGATCATGTATAGTATTTCAGACTTATTCGATATGCGAAGTGTTGT